>CAZZGC010000008.1:15835-30416 GCA_964653915.1 uncultured Thermodesulfovibrio sp. | reverse complement strand
TCCTGCCTTTCGCAATGAATCCCGGCAGTTTTTTACTCTCGGCTATCCACTGCCCCGATGAGTCTTCATATATGATGAATTCTTTCATGTTAAACCCTTGACTCCCTGACTTCCCGAATCAACTAACCCACATTATTCACAAATCCGGCGGAGGTGTGGCGAAAAAACAGATTGGCGATACCTCAGCAGAATCCCCGCCGGATACAGTCTGCAACTCGTAAAATCCCTCGCATCTCGCTCTGCGTCTCCAATAATCCCATCGCGTTCAATATGTTCTTGAACCATGCCTCCGCCGGTTCACCGGGTTTATGAATAATCCGGGCTAATCCGGGGAAGAACCGGAATATATCGTATCAGCCACAGCAGAAGCGCATCAAGATGTAATCATTCTGTAGGCGGCTTCGATAAAAAACCATCCCATGATAATCGATATGGCCAGACGGAGGCCTGTTCCGGCCAGGAAACCGGCGAGTGAACCCAGAGCCGGTTTAATAGCCTTCACAGGAGATTTGCCGCCGACTATCTCTCCCGCAAATGCCCCTATGGCAGGGCCGAGTATCAATCCTGCCGGGAATAATATGAATATGCCTAGGAGCAAACCGGCCATACTGCCCCAGACACCGTAACGGGAACCTTCAAATTTTTTTACTCCGTAGACAGGAATTATGTAATCAAGCGCAGCGGAGGCCACTGTGAGGGACCCAAAGGTCACAAGCACTGCCGTCGAGAAGGGATGGGCTGATGAAAACTGAAGCAGCAGCATTCCTGCGAATGCCGCGACCGGTCCTGGTAGCACAGGCAGAATACTGCCGATGATTCCGGTGAGGACGGCGAGGCCCCCGGCGGTTATGAAAAGAAAGTCACTCATCTATCAGTAATTATCGGAATTTCATGTGGTAAGATGCAAGTAGGTTGCATGTACCCCTGAATCCTGGACCTTTCCCCCTCCCCCTTATATAAAGAAACTGTTATCATAATCCGAAAGTAGTTGTAAGGTTTGCAGGCTGGATCAGGCCTGCATTTTCATCCTTTGTGGAGAGGAACTCCAATGAGCGAATTTTATTTCAAGAGAACCGAATGTGACGTAGATAAAGAGATCGACAGGTTGATAGAAACTGCCGGCGGCATAGAGCATCACGATTTAGTTCGCGAGATGATAGTTGCCGCTTTGAAAGCCGGAAAGGAAAAAAACAACAGGGCACACTTGAAGCTTATGAACACGACTATGAAGGAGATGAGATTTACAGGCAAGATATTCGGCCCCTACCGCGACGTTCGTAAAGTTACGGTATTCGGGTCTGCCCGGACCAGGCCGGATGAACCTATATATGACATGGCAAGGCTCTTCGGGAGAAAGCTTGCAGAAGACGGCTACATGGTCATTACCGGTGGGGGAGCGGGTATCATGCAGGCGGCCAATGAGGGCGCGGGGCCCGAGAAATCTTTCGGAGTAAATATAATGCTGCCGTTTGAGCAGAAACCGAATCCGGTTGTGGCCGGCAACCCACGGCTGATAACGTACAAATATTTTTTCAACAGGAAGGTTGCCTTCCTGAAGGAGGCGGATGCGGTGGCGCTGTTTCCGGGAGGTTTCGGAACACTTGATGAGGCCATGGAGACTCTGACTCTGCTTCAGACGGGGAAACATGTGCCTCTGCCGCTTGTACTGATAGATGAACCGGGTGGCACATACTGGAAGCGGCTGGTAAATTTCATGAGTCAGGAACTCCTTTCGGAAGGTTACATCAGTGAATGTGACCTGGAACTCTTCCACTGCGTCGATTCAGTGGAAGATGCTATTGCGAGGATCAATCGTTTCTATCGCAGGTTTCACAGCCTGAGATATGTGGACAGCAAGCTTGTAATCAGAATTCATAACCGCATTCCCGATGGTGAAATTGAACGGCTTAACGGCGAGTTCGCCGACATGCTCAAACCGGGTGGACGAATAGTACAGAGCGGGATGCTTGACGAGGAGTCTGATGAGCCTGAACTTGCATCATTACCCCGGCTCGTGCTGGATTTCAACCTGCATGATTTTGGCCGTCTCAGGCACTTCATAGATGTAATCAACGGCATATAAGCGTATTTTGGAGGGGATGGAATTTACGGGATTAATAATGCAGCTTACGGCTGGAGCACCGAAAAGACGAATAAAACCAGGGAATTGTAAAGATTCACTCTTTGTGAGCCGACAAGAAAGAAAAAGGATATGAGAAGGGAATGAACAGCAATAGATTCAGAGTCCTGATAGCCGATGGTACACCGTCGGTACGACAGTTTATAAGATATGCGATCGAAGATCATTTTCCCCGGGCGGATATCGAGATCGCCAGCAACGGAAAGAACATCAAGGCGCGTGTTCAGTCAGGTGGGTTCGACCTCCTGATCTACGATTGCGAAATGCCTCTTTTTGACGGTTATGAGCTTCTGCAGTGGCTTAAGAACGAAGAGTTGCTGAAATCGCTCCCCGTCATAATTGTCTCTGCAGACCGCGCGGAAGGGAGTCTGAAGAGACTGATCAGTCTGGGCGCGGACGCCTGCCTGATAAAGCCTCTTCTTGCTGAGACTCTTGTGGCCAAAATAAGGGTTCTGTCTTCTCAGATAAAGAGTCACACCAGAGAGAGAAGGCGTCATGAGCGCATGGGCGCCGAAGGTGTAATTTATTTGAGAGCCGGAGAGAAGAATATCCGTGGAGAACTTGTAAATGTCACGGCTGCCGGATTGCTGGGCAAATTCCGCAAGGATGGATTTACTCCGACTATCATGGATTATGTGGAAGTTGCGATTGAATCTCCGGGGAAGACTCGTATAACCGGACTAAAGTGTCTTATAGTCAGACTCGAAGCTGCGCCATCCGGCAACGGAAGCGCGGGTATTTACTGCGCCCTGAAGATAGACGAGGATATAAGCGATGAAAAACGTCAGGAACTCGCGGAATTCCTGCTTTCCCTTACCCAGGATGGCAGCGAGGCCCTGCCGTAGATTTCCGTCATATCGGCCAGTCTCTTCCGGAAATCAGTCGTCAGCATCTCCGGCTGCATTCTCCATTCCCAGTTGCCCTGTGCAGAGGCGGGAAGATTCATCCTGTGATTTTCATCGAGGCCGAGCATATCCTGCATAGGAATGATAACCATATCGGCAACGGACATCATTGCGAGCCTGATCATTTCATGATGAATATTTTTCTCGCTGACATCTCTGCCGACATATCGTGATATCAGTTTTTTCATATCGGGGGATACCTCTTGTCTGAACCAGCCCTTGATGGTATTGTTATCATGAGTACCGGTGTAAACTACACAATGCTTTTCGTGATTATGAGGAGCGTATGGATTAGTAGGCAGATCTTCCCCGAAGGCAAATATGAGCACCTTCATGCCGGGGAACCCGAATTTCTTCATTATCTGGCGGACATCATCCGTTATGACCCCGAGGTCTTCCGCGATGATCGGGATGTTAGGAAATGCATGAGTTAGTCTTGAGAGGAAATCGTCAGCCGGGGCCTCGACCCATCGTCCGTTTATTGCGGTGGTCTCAGAGGCATTTACTTCCCAGAAAGCAATGAATCCCCTGAAGTGATCCAGCCTGAACATATCGTACAGCTTGAGGTTATGCGCTATCCGCCTGATCCACCAGTCATAGTCTCTATCCCTGAGCACCTCCCACCTGTAGACAGGGTGCCCCCATAACTGCCCGGTGGAACTGAAGTAATCGGGGGGAACGCCGGCGACTGATTCGGGTCTTCTCCGGTCATCAAGCTTGAATATGTCAGGATTGGCCCATACATCGGTACTGTCGTAGTTGACGTAGATGGGGATGTCTCCCAGTATCTTGATGTCCCTGCTGTCGCAGTATTTCTTCAGAGCGAACCACTGGACGAAGAACAGGTACTGGAGAAACTTTTCTTTCAGAATGTCTTCTGAGAACTCTTCCGATATCTTTTTCAATGCATCGGGATGCCTGTCCCTCAGCGTATCCGGCCAACGGCTCCATTCAACCTCGTTAAAACGTCTTCGGACCGCCATGAAGAGACAATAGTCATCGAGCCATGAAGCATTGTCTTCGCAGAACCTGCCAAAGTCCTGATGAGTTGACAGAGCATCTCTGTTTATCGCAAACGTCCTGTCCAGCAGGTCCTTTTTGTAACTCCTTACAGCATCATAATCAACATGGTCCTGACTGAATGACGGCGTCTCCGGAAGATCTGCCCGATCGAGAAATCCATCCCTGACGATCTTCTCCGGGCTGATCAGGAGGATGTTGCCCGCGAATGATGAGAAACTGCTGTAGGGAGAATTCCCATAAGCGGGACTCGTCAGAGTCAACGGCAGTATCTGCCAGTAATGTTGGTGCGTTTCATGAAGAAAATCCGCAAATGCGAAGGCATCAGGCCCGAGATCGCCGATTCCGTAAGGTGAAGGGAGTGAAGTTATATGAAGAAGTATTCCGCTGCCTCTTCTGTTCAACAATTGCTCCATCTATATCTTAACATTTAAAAACCGGCCCAGCCTTGAAAATGTATCGATCCATACGGCGGCCGATTCGTCCCCTTTGCCAGCCTTAAGTTGTTTATCGCGGAAAGCCTTTTCATATACTGAAAAGTAACGGTTCTGAGCCTTCCAGAGATCGAGCTGCAGAGAAAGCGGCTCTATTATTTCAAGTGTTTCGATTATCTGCTCATGCATCTGAACCTGATCAGGATCCTCAAGCAACTGCTCCATTATCATTCTCAGCCAGGAACTTGCCCTGAACCCGATAGTCGTCTTGTCTATATTGATACCCCATCTGCTGATCTCGTCTATCAGTCTTCTCAGTCTGGCCTTGTCGATCACGGTATCGTCGAATATCTTCTTGAGGTCGTTGTTAATTATATATTCGGCCGCTGCTATGAATGGGCGGGGGATATTATGCTGCAGGTCATGATAAAAGTTCATGATCGTTATATTGTTTTCGTATATTCTTCTGTATGCCGCCTCGATATCGTCATAGGTGATCTGAAGTATCTGATCGAGAATCTTCTTCTGTTCATCCTTAAACAGATGCCAGAGAGAATAAATATGGTCGGCGAAATGGCCGTCCATCAGACGTACTACATCAGGAATATCACCCCGGTCAAAGGCATTTTTCAGCTCTTCCATCATCTTCCTGAGACTCGCTTCATCCCTGAAGTCGCGGACACCGGCACTGATATTATGATCTCCCATATGGAGCACAGCGAATGTTATGGTTCTGGACTCCCATGTTATGTCGGAAGCTATCGTGCACTTGCCGGTGGCGAATCTCATTTTTCCGGCTTCGCTCTGTTCGTACTCCTCTGTCCTGGCGGTATAACAGCAGATTACAATCTCCTCTGAGTACTCTTCGAAAATTGAGGATATGCTGTAGTGGGCGCCTACCCTCAGAAGGTCGCACTCGGTCGGCTTCACGTATTTTTCGTAAACTTTGGCCCCGTTTTCCATAATGTTTGATGGTGCATGTCTGAGGTGTTCAATGAAAATATCCTCGGAGGACTCACCGCTGATCTCTCTGGCATATTGTATGGCCTTTGATGCGTACTGCATGATCTGGACGCTCTCCACTCCGGAAATCTCGTCAAAAAACCAGCCGCAGCTCGTGAACATGAGCATTGCATTCCGCTGCATCTCCAGGAGTTTCAGAGCCCTGACCTTGTCTGCGTACTCCATCTCACCCGATGAGTGGGCGCTGAAAAATCGCTCCACATTGTTACTGCTTCTGTCGAGTACAACCTCGATATAGTCGTTTCTCGCATTTTCGGGGTCTATAAAATACTTAACCGCCTCCTTTTCATACAGCGTTCTGAGGTTGTCCCTGAGATGATCCATTGACTCCCTGAGAGGTCGCCTCCACGCCTGTGTCCATGATGGATTCCCCCCGGTACTGCAACCACAATTGTCTCTCCATCTCTCGATGCCGTGTGCACAGCTCCATGATGAATTCTCGAATATTTCAACTTCATATTCAGGCGGACATATTTCAAGAAACTCAGCATAGTTAGTGAAGCGGGCGAGATTACGGGACTCGATATGATCTATACAGTAAGCAAGGGCCATCTCTCCGAATTTGTGATGATGACCGTATGTTTCTCCGTCGGTTGCTACATTGATCAGGTGCGGTACGTTTTTTTTGTCAGGGGAGGCACTGATAAGGCGCTGGGACAGATTCTCACCCTTGTCAAGGAGATTTCCGAAGGCTATATCGTGTGATATGCCACCGTCATAGAAGAATACGTTTATCTCCTCCCCCGATGGTATCTTTACCACATATGGAATCGTGGTATCGACTCTGCCGCCGGATACATCTGTCCATTCACCTCCCGTCAGGGGCCTGACCCTGCGTGCCTGCGTTGGCGAAAGTATCGTAAAGTTTATGCCTTTTTCGATGAGGGTACGAAGTGTATCAAGATCCACGGCCGTCTCGGGCAGCCACATGCCTTCGGGTCTGCGCCCGAAGCGCTTTCTGAAATCGGCTATCCCCCAGATCACCTGTGTGAGTTTGTCCCGTCTGCTGGCAAGTGGCATGATCATGTGGTTATACACCTGGGCTATGGCATTGCCATGGCCGTTGCGCTGCTCAGAACTTATCCTGTCGGCCTCGATTATGGCGGCATAGACTTTTGGAGCATGGGCCTCCATCCAGCTCAGAAGGGTAGGGCCGAAATTGAAGCTGATCTTTTCGTAGTTGTTTACCAGACTTGTGATCCGGCCCTGGTCATCCAGTATTCGGGTGACGGAGTTGGGCTCATAACATTCCGCATTTATCCGCTCGTTCCAGTCATGATAGGGATAGGCTGACTCCTGCGTCTCTATGACCTCAAGCCAGGGATTCTCCCGCGGAGGCTGATAAAAATGTCCATGAATACAGATATATCTATTCACTAGTTGTCTCTTAAACCGCGTTGCCAGTATGCCATACTTACTGATTCACATAATATCATGTAAGAGGCTTGTCATGCTACTGGAGTAGATAGTTCATAACTTTAGAGTTTAGAGTTAAGGGGTAAGTGGTATGTGGTAAGTGAGTGGAAGAATATTTATTAAATAAAAAATTAAAAATATAAAATCAAATTTGCGGAAATTGTTTTTTATCAAAATTTCTTCCTCAATTTTGATCTTTGATTTTTCATTCTTGAGTTATCCATATCCCTGATCCAAGCCATGCCCCCGGGATAGACTGGTTTGTGAATTATCCGGGGAAGTAACATGCATTGTTTCCAGGTCTCTGCCGTTTTTGTTAAAGTATCACTGGTTCCAGATAAGCGGAGGAGGTGAGTCATGGCGGAAGTTTATCATGCCCTGGGGCTCAACATGCATCAGCCGCAGGGGAATCTGCTGGCCCTTCATAATTCAGCGGAAAGGTGGGAGGTTAAGCAGATTCTGTGGTGCTACGACAGAGTAACGCGAATGATTGAGGGTTACGAAGATGTGGCAAGGCTTCATATGAGCTTTTCCGGTACCCTGCTGAAGCAGTTTGAGGACCCCGCCATAGGCGAGACATTTCATGACGTAGTGGATGTCGAGGACTTTCTCTGCAGATACAGGCATTCAGATATCGAGTTTGTTGGCACCGGGCTTTATCACCCTGTTTATCCCCTGATACCCGAGGCTGACTGGGACGCGCATACCGCATGGTGGAAGGGCCTCGGCAGGCATCTTCTTGGGCGGGATGAGTTTCAGGGGTTCTGGCCCCCGGAGATGGGATTCAGCATGGAGATGATCCCCATGCTGAAACGCCACGGCTACAGGTACGTGCTGGTCGATTCCTGGTACATAAAGCCGAAGCGGGAGATGCGGTGGGAGGAACTGCGCTACCGGCCATATCTGGCCCGTTACGGTGGAACCGAAATAATTGTTGTGCCCCGCGACCGGGAACTTTCGGATGCCCAGGAATCGGGCCTTGATCCGGGCTGGTTCGAGCATGAGATCGCGGAAAGGACGAAGTGGTGCGACTTCCCTGCGCTCGTTACCACATGGACTGACGGTGAGAACGGCGGATGGTTCCGCACTACCGACATCGGGGCTGGTTTCTGGGGCCATTTCTATCACAGGATACTCGATAGATTCCGGAGCGGTCAGCTCGGATTCATCCCCGTACATATCAGCGAGTATCTCGACAGGTATCCCCCGGAGGAAGAGGTCGAGGTTCACCGGGGGGCATGGAACACGGGACACCACTGGGGCGGTGACTTCATGCAGTGGACGGGCTCATTACTCCAGAAAAAGGGCTGGGACGAGATCAGGAACGCAAGCGCCTACTATCATGAAGTCAAAAGAAAGTTTGATGAGCGTCACGAGTCGCTTGCCGATCCGGAGGACATGCGGCAACTGATCTACAGGGCATATGATCATATTCTCGCCGCCGAGACGAGCTGCAACTTCTACTGGGGCAGCAGATGGGTATACAAGTCATTTGACGAATTAGAACGGGCCTACTACCTGCTCGATACGGTCATGGAGAAATTGGGGGAATAGAGTCAGGAGTCAAGAGTTTAGAGTTTACTCGTTGAGGAACTCTATAAATTCATTGCTCATTTAACAGCTTGTGCACCTCATCCATCGCAGGAATTCCCGCTCTGCCGCCAGGCTTTCTGCATTTCAGCGCCGCAAAGGCCGAGGCGAAACGCACAACATCCTCGATATTCCAGTCCTGGAGGAGGCCATAGATATAGCCGCCGTGGAAGACATCACCGGCTCCTGTGGTATCGACGACATTGACTTTGAAAGCCGGCGTATGAAAGACTCTGTCTCCTGAGATGGTAACACTCCCTCTGTCACCGAGGGTGATCGTTACCGCTTTGCCGCCGAACTCTTTCATTTTATGCAGGGCATCATGAGGGTCGAACTCTTTGTCACTGCCGGTGTATTCCCGCGCGAACTCTTCTGAGCAGACGACATAATCGCATAGCCCCGCAAGTTCGATCATCCCTTCGCGGACTCGGCCCGCATCGAGCATGACCGGTATTTTTTTGTCCCCGGCCTTCCGGGCGGCATGTATGGAGACATCACGCATAAGTCCGTCAAGCAGAAGGAAGTTCACATCAGCAAGAAAGTTATCAGGAAGTTCCTCGGGTCTCAACGGTTGCCCGGACGGCCTTTTCCAGAATATGGTTCGTCTGCCGCTGTCTTTTTCGATACAGATAAAGGCGATCTGGGAGCGCGCTCCTTTGCGGGTAATCAGCTCGCTGACATCTATCTTTTCATCTTCAAGGGAGCAGCGTATTTTTCCCCCTTCCTCATCGTCTCCGACAATGCCGCTGAAGGAGCAGGAGACTCCCAGTCTTGCCAGACTTACAAGTGCGGTGGCTACAGGGCCTCCGCCCGCTGTTTCGAACAGTATGATCTCCTTTTTCGTATCAGGCAGCGGAAAGGTATCTACTATGAACAGATTGTCGAATGAACATTGCCCGATTCCCGCGACTTTCATGGATTATATGATACAGGCCGGATTGACGATTGACAATCGGCTGAGAAGCAGGAGCAAAGGCACCTTTGAACCTCAGCCCCACAGCTATCCCTGAACTCCAAACACCATCTGCCTGCTTAATGTATAATATGCTGTGTAAGGCGATGGCGGCTGAGATGGCGATAAGCGAGGGCGTCAGTGTCTCTCTGAAAGAGGGCTGCTCAGAGAATCACGTCACTGTTCAGATAACGGCAATAAGCGATGATGAATGTCTTCTGCACTGGGGACTGTCAGCCGCTGAAGATGCTGCATGGCAGGTTCCGCCTGCCGAATCATGGCCTGAGGGGACTGTTCAGTTTGATGATACTGCGGTGCGGTCTCCATTCAGGTACATGGATGGGGAAAACAGGATTGACCTGCGCCTTCCGAGAGTCAGACGGTACGGATTTCTGAAGTTTGTACTCTATTATCCTTCTAAAGACAGGTGGGACAACAATGACGGCAGGGACTACCTTGTAAAGCTGTATGCGGATTCATTGTCGGCATACCGTCTCGAAGAGATTGTCAACGAGATGCATTCAGGCCATGAACTGTTATTCAGGGAACGCTACGACCTTGATCCGGGGATGCTTGTTGCTGCCGTATCTTCTTTCGGCGGGCAATATCACATTACTTTAGCTGCGGATATGGGTGAGCCGCTCCTGCTTCACTGGGGTGTTGCGGTTAAATCCCCGTTTCAATGGAGCCTGCCGCCCGAGAATATCCGGCCCCACGGGACTGTAACCGTCGATTCAAAGGCGGCGCAAACACCGTTTGATAGAAGAGATAATATCGCCTTAATAAGTTTTTCTCTCCCTGAAAGCGATGCGCCGTTGGGGCTGTTTTTCGTCCTCAGGTCGCCCGAAGATGACGGATGGCTCAAGTATCACGGCGAGGATTTCTATCTTCCCGTAAAGAAGGCGGACCACGGGGAATTCACCGGCTCTCCGGAGCTTTTCAGTATAGCGTCGGCCATCATCAAAGCCGAAACCCGAAGCGGTTCATGGACACTCATGCACCGATATAACCTCTGCTATGATCTGCTTGACCGGGCTGCAGGCATCGAAGGACTGTCTCTTATTTTCGTCTGGCTCAGGTATTCCTTCATGAGGCAGCTTGACTGGCAGCGCAACTACAACACCAAGCCCAGTGAGCTGAGCCACGCCCAGGACAGACTGACGCTGAAATTGGCGCGTATTCACCGGGACAGGCCTCAGTGCAGGGAACTGGTAAGAATGATAATGCAGATGATAGGCAGGGGAGGGGACGGACAGCGCATCAGGGACGAAATTCTGCAGATCATGCACCGTCACAGGGTAAAGGAGGTCGCCGGAACATTCCTCGAACAGTGGCACCAGAAACTGCATAACAACACAACGCCCGATGACATAGTAATCTGCGAGGCTTACCTTGCGTTTCTCAGAAGTGAAGGCGATACAGATATCTTTTACGAGACTCTCCACCAGGGCGGTGTAACTCCGGATCGTCTGCGGAGCTTTGACCGGCCGATAACGGTAGATCCCGAGTTCATGCCTCACATCAGGGACGGCCTGATCCATGACTTTGAAAACTATCTGAGGCTGCTGCGCTCGGTCCATTCCGGGACCGACATAGAAAGCGCGGCTGCGGATGCCGGCCCGTTCATTGATTACAGGATGCGGGGGCCGATGGAGTTCATCATTCGGCACAGGGCTGATCCCGGTGCCGATCCGGTGACGGTTGCGGGACATATTACGGCCCTCAGGAGGGAGATAGGCAATCAACTGGGCAGGGAGAGAGATGAGAAATCAATCAGGGCACTGAGTTACCTTGATCTGGCGCTGGAGGATTTTCTGAGGGTTACCGTTGAGAGGGCTGTCAGGCCCGATATGGACGCCGGCGAGATGTCATTGCTGATGACGGCCTTGCTTGAAAATATCTATTTTTCATCGGCTGATGCTGAACTTGAACTCTGCCGTTCCCACTGGATCAGGCTGATGGATACTGAAATTCACGATGTTGAACGTGCACTGCATGCAAGTGCGGTGACGGCAAGGATCGCGCGTGCAGTTGCATCGATGGCCGACAGGTGCTACGGAATGTTTCAGGGGCATGCGGAGTTTCTGGGAGATGCTTTCGGGATTGAAGAGTGGATAATCCGCCTCTTCAGCGAAGAGGTTGTAAGGGGAAGGCTGGGTTTTGTCCTTTCACTCCTTCTTCATCATTATGAACCTCTTCTGAGGGCCGGAGCGGATATCGGGGACTGGCAGATCATCAGTCCGGCAGAGGCCGAGGGATTTATCGAGGTGGCCAACTCGCTGGCCGAAATTCAGGAAAGGTCCTTTGACAGGCCTACTATTGTGATTGCCGATCTGGTCAAGGGTTATGAGGAACCACCCACAAACGTCAGAGCTGTCATAACGCCTGACCTCGTAGACCTCGTAGCCCATGTGGCTATCAGGGCGAGAAATGCCGGGATACTTTTTGCAACATGTTACAGCCGGAAGAAGTTTGAGCAACTGAAATCACTGGAAGGTATGCCTGTAAGGCTCATTCCCGATATAAACGGTGATGTGTCAGTCGAGGAGTCTGAAGGTACCGGAATCCGGTCAGCAGGCAGGAGCGCAGCAGGGATTGCCAGGCCTGCCAGGCATGCATTCAGTACATACGCGCTTACGTCCACGGAATTTACAGAAGAGTCGGTCGGGGGCAAGGCTCTTAATCTTCGCAGGCTCGCTTCCCGATTGCCGGACTGGATATCGGTGCCGGCATCGGCAGCCGTGCCTTTCGGGGTCTTCGAACATGTAATGGAATTACCTCTAAACAGTGATGTCTCATACGGGTATCGTGACCTGCTTTCATCTCTTGAAGATGCGTCCGATATTGCCAAAGCGCTTGCTGATGTCAGGAGTTGCGTTTTGAGACTCAAGGCCCCGCCTGAACTGGTTTCCTCCCTTCGCATCGTGATGGAGGAGGCGGGCCTTGGGTGGCCTGATGACTGGGAGACGGCGTGGACATGCATAAAGAAGGTATGGGCATCTAAATGGAACGACAGGGCATTTTTCAGCAGGAAGAACTGGGGCATCCCTCATGATGCGATATATATGTCAGTCCTCATACAGAGGGTCATCAGGGCTGATTATGCATTTGTGATTCACACTACCAATCCGATGACCGGTGACCTATCTGAACTATACGCGGAGGTCGTATGCGGCCTGGGTGAGACTCTTGTGGGGAACTATCCCGGCAGGGCATATGGATTCCGGTACATAAAATCGACAGGGAAGATCAAGATTGTGTCATATCCCGGCAAGAGCGTTTCTCTTATAGGCAGAGGATTCATCTTCCGCTCGGATTCAAGCGGAGAAGACCTTGCAGGATTTGCCGGGGCGGGACTTTACGACAGCATCATGATGGAGAGGCCGAAAGAGGTCCCCGTTGACTATTCGCAGGAACCGCTTTTGTGGGATGGGGCTTACAGGGAGCGGTTATTCAGCATGATTGCAAGAGCAGGCGTCGAGATAGAGGAGATATTCGGTGCTGCCCGGGATATAGAGGGTGTGATAGCTGGAGACAGGCTTCATGTAGTGCAGTCGAGGCCGCAGGTATGACTTGTGCGTGATTTCAGGGTGGGTAACCAGACATCTTTTTCGGCCGGGATCATGGAGCCCTTTGAATTTGCGATCGAACATGGTTTCGATGCATTCGAGTGGTTCCCGGACAGGAAGCCGGACGGGACAGGCTGGTCCGAAGAGGATGTCGGCGGCAGGCTGCGCAGATGGATCAGAGACAGGGCAGCGGAGTCCGGCATATCATTGTCGGTCCATGCTCCATGGCAGGTAAGCCCGCTCGATCCGTCATCCCGAAAGATATTTGATCGTGTAATTCTCTTTGCCGATGATATAGGGGCAACGATGCTGAATATTCACCTGACGGGCAATGATGATATCGAGAGGTTTGCCGATGCACTCGTTCCTGTCTTGAGGAATGCCGCAGCTACAGGTCTTGGGATATCAATAGAGAACACGGTTTATACATCTCCCCGGGCATTCAACAGGCTGTTCAAAATATTGCGTCACGAAGGGTTCGGCATGTGCCTTGATACAGGACATGCCAACCTTTATAGCAAGACAGCTAATGATTACCTGAGATATGTGGATATGCTTGATTCGGAATTACCGATTATACACCTGCACCTGCATGAGAATTTCGGTGACGAGGACAGCCATATGACGGTATTCAGCGGGCCGGCCGGCCGGGACGCATCGGGTATGAAGGGACTTCTTGCCAGACTGCACAAAAGAGGGTTTTCCGGATCCGCTATTCTCGAACAATGGCCGGAACCACGCAGCCTGCTTGTAAGAGCAAGGGACAGGCTGTATGATATCTGGGATGAGGTTAAAGCGGAAGAAGCGGGAAGAGCGGGAAAAGAAAGCAGGAAGTAGGCGGTAAGCAGTAAGCAGTAGGGGCGTGGCGATGCCACGCCCGGAAGCGGGAGAAGCGGAAAAAGGAAGTAAAATGAGGGCTTACGAAAAAACCCGGAAGATGATAATCTACAACCTCTTTCCCCTTATCGCGGGGAAGTTTTCCGAATGGGGAAATCATTTCGAGAGGGCCGCTGCTATGGGATTCAACTGGATATTTGTTAACCCGATCCAGTACCCTGGATTTTCCGGAAGCCTCTATTCGATAAAGGACTATTTCAGCTTTAATCCTCTCCTGTTGGACGATGACGGCAGAACCGGCGAGGAGCAGGTCAGGGAGATGATAAGCACTGCCGAAAGGCATGGTTTACGTGTTATGATCGATCTTGTCATAAATCACTGCGCTGTAGATTCGGTCCTGATAAAGAATCATCCTGAATGGTTTCGTTGGGAGAAGAAGGGAAAGGGAAAGATAGCCCACCCGTTTGCGATGGAAAACGGCAGGAAGGTTGTATGGGGTGATCTTGCATCCTTCGATCACAGGAACACCAGTGACCCGGAGGGCATGTTCCGCTTTTTTGTGGACATAGTAGAGTTTCTCGTCGCCCTCGGCTTTCGTGGCTTCAGGTGCGACGCCGCCTATCAGGTACCGGGAGGACTATGGGAGCGCCTCATCAAAGAGACAAGGAAGAGGCATCCCGGAATCGTCTTTGCCG
>CAZZGC010000008.1:2875-15735 GCA_964653915.1 uncultured Thermodesulfovibrio sp. | reverse complement strand
TGGGAGCGCCTCATCAAAGAGACAAGGAAGAGGCATCCCGGAATCGTCTTTGCCGCCGAGACGCTGGGCTGTACGCCTGACCAGACCAGAAAGACGGCCGGCACCGGGTTTGACTACATATTCAACAGCTCCAAGTGGTGGGATTACCGGAGTCCCTGGTTGATGGAACAGTATCACCTTACGAGGGATGTGGCCCCCTCCATAAGCTTTCCTGAAAGCCATGATACAGAAAGGCTATGCAGAGAGCTTGATGGCAACATAGACGGCCTTAAGCAGCGGTATCTTTTCACGGCGCTTTTTTCATCGGGTGTTATGATGCCGGCAGGTTTTGAGTTTGGCTTCAGAAACAGACTTCATGTGGTTAAGACGAGGCCGGGTGACTGGGAAAATACTGATATAGATCTACGGGATTTCATAAAGAACGTTAACGGGCTGAAGGCGTCTCATCCGGTGTTCATGGAAGAGGCCCCGACAGAGATACTCCACTGCGACAATCCGCAGGTACTTGTTATGTGGAAAGCATCGGTATCGACGGTTGAAGAGGCCCTGCTGATACTGAACTGCGACATATATCATCACCAGAAATTTTCTGTAAACAGGATATGTGATCTTATGCAGTCCGGAGGGCCCTGCCGTGATGTCTCGCCTGAGTACCGCCTGGATTATCTGCCGGAACCCTTTTCCTATGATCTCAGGCCAGGCCAGGGGATGGTACTCGTTGCAGAGAGGTCGGATTAGAGTATCCCGCTTTTCCCGTCTATTTATCCTTTATATACTCATAGATATTCAGATAATGCCCGCCGGGATGGTTCCATGAGTAGTCGTATCGCATGCCGTTCAGCATCAACTCCTTGAAGTATTGCGGATAAGAATACCACATGCCGATCGCTCGTTCGAGTGCAGACTCTATTCCGGCATAGTCAAAGTCTCTGAATATGTAGCCATTGCGCTCATGATACGGTTTAGGGGCGTAGTCTGCATCGAAGACGGTGTCCTTCAGTCCGCCGGTCTCTCTAACGATCGGCACAGTGCCGTATTTCATGGCTATCAACTGTGTCAGACCGCACGGCTCGAACAGGCTGGGTACGATAATCATATCGGCACCTGCATATATCAGGTGAGCGAGCTCTTCGTTGTAGCCAAGCTCGATATGGCAGTCCGGGTTATCATTGAGATGCTGCTTGAGATGCCAGAAGTAACGGTTGATTTCATGGTCGGGGCCGGACCCCAGAAGAACGAACTGGCATCCATGATCGAGAGCGTAGAAGATGGCATGTCTGATCAGATGGACACCTTTCTGGTGATCAAGCCGTCCTATATATGCTATGATCGGTTTAAAGCCCTCGCCAAGGAGCAGTCTGTGCCTGAGAGCTTCCTTGTTTGCATATTTGCGGTCTATAGCGTCCGGGCCGTATCTGAATGGTATATGATTGTCAATCTCGGGATTCCAGACATCGTAATCAACGCCGTTCAGCACCCCACCGAACTTTCCTTCGTGGACATGAAGTGTATGGCCGAGACCGAAACCCTGATCAGTATATTTTATTTCAGAAGCATATGAGGGTGATACGGTGGTGACGAAATTGGAGTATACTATTCCGCCTTTCATAAGGTTCAGAGCAAAGGGATTAAAGTTGTCCCGCAGGCGGTCGTCATGGAAATAATGAGCAACATTGTTCAGTCCCACTTCCCTCAGAATGAAATCACCTGTTATACCCTGATGCTTCAGGTTGTGCAGGGTGTAACATATCCTCGGATGGAGCATGCCCAGTCCCTTGTATATGTCAAAGAGCAGAACAGGCACAAGTCCGGTCTGCCAGTCATGACAATGAATGATGTCGGGATGTTTGCCAGCCTTGAAAAGGAACTCCATGGCCGCGCGGCAGAAAAAAGCGAAACGTTCAGGGTCATCGTCATGTCCGTAGTAAACACCCCTGTTGAAAAAAGCCCTGTCCATGTGAGGCTCTATAAAGAAACATTTGCGGCCGTGAACGAATCCGAAATAGACGGTACAATGTACCCAATCGTCGTAGTAGGGCACCCAGAGGTCATTATACGTGGGCTGAAGGCCGAATATCTGATCGTATCTCATACAGTCGTACTTCGGCAGTATTATCTCTACATCATTGCCCCTTATTTCAAGCTCCCGACTGAGACCGAATACAACGTCACCGAGCCCCCCTACCTTGGCTACCGGTGCACATTCAGGCGCAATCATTATTATGTACATCTACGGCCTTTCCCTCTCTGTTCCCTTTGTGAGTGAGCTGCACGGCAAAGTCCGCCGCCACCGTCTCATAGCCGGTTTGCTCTCTTTGACCGACATTCTGTCAAATAATATCACATAATTCCTTTTTGCGCTTCTGATCCGGGTATGGTAGATGATCTTTTTTTCTAACTATATATCAAACTTGAATTATAATATAATAAGACTGCCGATATGAGCTTAATCCCATGAACCGGAAAAAAAGGAAAAGACGACGGCTGAAGACTCTTCGTGCAGTGGCGCCGCGGACCGGAATAACCTGGAAACAGACAGTGATCAAGACTGACGACGGTTCACGCTATGAAAGGGATACAATCGTCATGATGCCGGTTAACAGGGATACGAGCTTCGTCTTCTGGGAACTTTCGGGCAGATCACTCAACGGGAGCATGGATATTCTCCTGAAAGGAGAGGCAAAGCTTGTAGTTAAGGTGTATGATCAGGGCAGGGGGCGGCAGGTCTGCTCATTTGATGCGCCGGGAAAATTTGGCAGTCATTATGTCGTAATCCGGAATCTCCACGGCCCGCTGATAGCTGAGATAGGGTTGCAGGACCGGGGCTCGTTCAGGCGTTTGCTTGGCTCCGGGCCATGTTCCCTTCCGGCGGTTGCGGATTCGAAAAAAGATGCAGCACCCTGCAAGTGGATGAAGCAGGAAGGGGACACCTGCAGGGTTACCACGGATAAGGGTGCCGGACATTCCATCGCGGATGATAAAGAATTCCTCCGTTATCTGATGAGGAACCATTTCTCCGGATCATCAATCCCGAAATGAATGACGAGTCAATCAGGGGATACTGGATTCCTGTCCTTCATGCTCATTTGCCGTTTATTAAACATCCTGAACTCGAAGAGGCATTGGAGGAGCGCTGGCTTTTCGAGGCGATTTCCGAGTCTTATATACCTCTCCTGATAGAGTTCCACCGGCTTCATGAAGAAGGTACAGATTTCAGGTTGACGCTGTCCATCAGCCCCCCGCTACTCGAGATGCTTGCCGATGCTCTTCTGATGCAGAAATACCGCATATATCTCGACAGGACCATCGAACTTGCAGAACGGGAGAAGGATCGTTGCGGCCATGAAAGCAGTTTCTACCGACTTGCCAGTTTTTACGTCGGCCGGTACCGGCTCGTTAGAGACTTTGTTAACGAGAGGCTCAATGGAGATATTATTGAAGGCTTCAGGAGACTAATGAACGGTGGGAGTGCAGAGATTATCACGAGCTGTGCTACACATGGGTTTATACCACTGCTTATGAACAATCCGGCTGCGGTAAATGCCCAGGTATCGATAGCGGTGGACACGTTCCTGAAGTACTTCGGCAGTCGTCCCCACGGTATATGGCTTCCCGAGTGCGGTTATTATCCGGGGCTCGAAGATGTATTGAAGCGGTTCGGCATCGATTATTTTTTCGTTGACACTCATGGACTGACCACTGGATCGCCCGAGCCGGAGTTCGGAGTTTACGCGCCGGTTTTTACCGAAAACGGCATTGCGGTCTTCGGCCGGGACCCCGACTCGTCAAGGCAGGTCTGGAGCGCTGATGAAGGATATCCCGGAGATCCGTCTTACAGGGATTTTTTCAGAGATGTTGGATACGATCTGGAAATTGATTACATTCGCCCCTATATCCTGCCCGGTGGTATCCGGACATTCACAGGCCTGAAATATTACAGAGTTACAGGGAAGGGGGATGAGAAGTTGCCTTATGACCGTGCACGGGCGGTTGCGACGGCTAAACGACATGCTGTCCACTTCTGCAGTGAAAGACTGCGTATCGTCGATCTTCTGAACAGAGGGATGGGCAGACAGCCCGTGATAGTCTCTCCCTATGATGCTGAGCTGTTCGGGCACTGGTGGTTCGAGGGACCGGAGTTTCTTTACCATACATTCAGAACGTTGCATGATTCTTCCCTTGTGATGACGGTAACAGCTTCGGAGTATCTTGACCGGGCTGAATCGCTGCAGGTAGTCTCTCCGGCAGCCTCTTCATGGGGTCGGGGCGGATATTACGATACATGGCTGAATAGCAAAAACGACTGGATTTACGGCCCGATGCACAAAATTACGTCGAGACTCATTGAGCTTGCCGAAGTTCATTTGGACAATGATGATAGCATTCGAGAGAGGATACTGAATCAGCTTGCAAGAGAGACTCTCCTGCTTCAGAGCAGTGACTGGACATTCCTCATCTCAACAGACACCGCAAGAGAATATGCTGAAGAAAGAATTAAAGAGCACACAACAAATTTCTGGACCCTGGAAGGGTTCCTTGAGGGTAAAGAGCCGGATTTAAGTTTCGTTGCAAAACTCGAGGAGAAAAACTCGATATTTCGTGAGATGGATTTCCGTGTTTTTGTGGAAAGAGCTTAGCGGGGAGCGGATTTCCGTCCACCCACCCTCATGCCGGTCTGTTTTTTCCATGCTGTTTTCTTTGATTTCTTTCTTCGCCTTCCGGATTTTTTGGGGTTGTTCTTGCCCGTTGGATCTCTTTTGAGTATGATCATGCCCATTGGCGGCAGGTTCAGTTTCAGTGAGTAAGGTTTACCTTCCCAAGATACATCTTCTGCAGCTATGCCCCCCATGTTACCCACGTTGCTGCCCCAGTAACGTTTCGAGTCGCTGTTCAGGACTTCTCTGTAGAACCCCTTTTCTTCTATGGCGATTCTGTAATCCGGTCTCGGCACAGGCGTAAAGTTGAGGATGAAAATCAGCTGAGACGTACCGGACCTGGATTTTCTCTTGAATGAAATTATGCTTTTTTCATAGTCGCTGAAATCGATCCATTCGAAACCCTTTTCAGAAAAGTCGAGCTCGTGCATTGCCGGCTCATCTCTGTAGATACGGTTGAGATCTGAAACCCATCTCTTGAGGCCTCCATGAGGTTCATGGTCAAGGGCTTGCCAATCGAGGGGCTCGTCGTGATTCCACTCCTTCCCTTGGCCGAACTCCCCGCCCATGAAGAGAAGCTTCTTGCCGGGATGAGCGAACATGTATCCAAGAAGAAGCCGAAGGTTTGCAAATTTGCGCCATTCATCGCCCGGCATCTTGCCCATAAGTGATCCTTTGCCGTGTACGACTTCATCGTGAGACAGAGGCAGCACGAAGTTTTCGGTAAATGCATACCAGATGCTGAAGGTGAGCTGATTGTGGTGGTACTTACGATGGACGGGATCTTTGGAAATGTAGTCCAGAGTATCATGCATCCATCCCATGTTCCACTTCATCCCGAATCCGAGGCCGCCGACATATGTGGGCCTGGAGACCATCGGCCAGGCAGTAGATTCTTCGGCTATGGTCTGAACATCCGGGAACCCCTCATAGACGGCTTCGTTCAGACGTTTAAGAAAGCTTATAGCCTGAAGATTTTCTCTTCCGCCATACTCGTTGGGAATCCATTCTCCATCTTTTCTGGCATAATCCAGATACAGCATCGAGGCAACGGCATCTACTCTGATGCCGTCCACATGGTATCTGTCGAGCCAGAAGATCGCGCTGCTAATGAGGAAATTTCTTACCTCGTTCCGGCCGTAGTTGAATATATAGCTGCTCCATTCCGGGTGAAATCCCTTTTTGGGGTCCTGATGTTCGTACAGATATGTCCCGTCAAAGTACGAGAGGCCATGCTGGTCCGACGGGAAGTGTGACGGGACCCAGTCCAGTATGACGCCTATGCCTTCGCGGTGAAGATAATCTATTAGATACATGAGATCCTGAGGGGTGCCGTATCTGCTGGTGGGGGCAAAGTAACCTGTGCACTGGTATCCCCAGGAACCATAGAAAGGGTGTTCCGTAAGTGGCAGGAATTCGACATGGGTGAATCCGGTCTCTTTTACATATGATGCCAGAAGGGGGGCGATCTCTCTGTATGAGAGGAAACCGCCGTCTCCGTGCCCGTTTTTTTTCCAGGAGCCAAGATGGACTTCGTATATCGAAATAGGCGCTTCAAGACTGTTGAACTTTTTACGTTTAGACATCCACTCCCTGTCGTTCCATTCATAACTGAGGTCCCACACGATCGAAGCGGTCTGTGGAGGACGTTCCCAGTAAAATGCAAGCGGGTCTCCTTTGTCCACCCTGTATCGATGGAATCTGGATTCAATATGGTACTTATAAATATCCCCTTTTTTTACACCCGGCACAAAACCTTCCCATATGCCGGACTCATCTGCCCTCGGAGCGAGGGGGTTAGCCTTTGTATCCCAGTCGTTGAAGCTGCCGATGACCGAAACTTTCCTTGCATTCGGAGCCCAGACCGCGAAGAGCACCCCCTCTTTGCCGTCAGCGTTCATCGGGTGTGCCCCAAGTTTTTCATAAAGCCTGAAATGGTTGCCCTCCTTGTACAGATAAATGTCGTGATCGGTGAAAAGGCTTGGGCCGTGAACAGTTTTATTCATCATGCTGCCTCATAAAAAAAATATGCGTTAAAGTTTCAGGGCGTACAACCGATTTAAGTAGTATATACTACTTCTTCTGTTTGAACTATGTCTATGGCTACGGTACAGGAAAAGACTTCAACCGATCCTCTTGAATCTCTTGTAGAGGATGTATCGGCTATTCCTTCACCTCCGGCAATTGCTGTGCGTATTGTCCAGGAGGTAAAGAAGGATAATACATCCCTGAATGATCTGGCCAGGATCATATCCTGCGACCCTGCGCTTACTGCGAAGATTCTGAAGGTTGCCAATTCTCCTTTTTACGGGCTTCCCAGCAAAGTTGAATCTATTGAACGTGCGGTCAATGTCCTCGGGCTTGAGGCACTTAAGAATATAGCGCTGTCATTCATAATCGTAAAGGAGTTCAACACAGACTCAAGTGGAAAATTCGATTCCGGACTGTTCTGGCGGAGGTCGATCACGGCTGCTGTCGGTGCCGGGCTGATAGCCTCCAGAATGGGGATCAGGAAAGAAGGTATTTTTGTAACCCCGCTGCTTATGGATATCGGGGTGCTGATCATGTACATGTGCAGACCCCGTGATTATCTCAAGGTGATAGATGAAAAGCGGGTTTCCGGTGCCAAGACGGCAGAAGCGGAGCGGATGATATTCGGTACCGATCATCAGGCAGTGGGCGGCGCTGTGCTTGCCAGGTGGGGGATACCGGAGGATATCAGCGTACCTGTCAGTTTTCATCACGACATGGCTGAGTGCCCTCCGGAATATCGCGAACTGGTCAGGATAATGGAACTTGCAGATGTTGCCTCCTCCATATATCACGGAAACAGGGGTATGGAAAAATTCGGTGTGCTCAGACAGATGATGATGGATGAAATGAGTCTTGACGAAAATGCCCTTGAGGACCTGATAGACAGCATCGGCAATGAGACGCTGGAGGTCCTTTCGAGTTTCGAAATAGACGCCGGTAACATGAAACCCTTTTCGCAGATTCTTCAGGAGGCCAACGAGGAACTCGGTAAGCTTAATCTCTCTTATGAACAGCTTGTGTATGAACTGAAACAGGAAAAGCAGAAGGTGGAGGAGCTTGCAAAGGAACTTAAAGAGGCCAATGATATACTAAGGGGACTTGCATTCAAGGACGGGCTTACCGGACTGTTCAATCACAGGTATTTCCAGGAGCATATGGAAAAAGAGGTACAGAGGGCTGATCGGTACAAGAGGACCCTCTCGCTGATAATGATTGATATAGATCACTTCAAAAAGGTGAATGACACTTACGGGCATCCGGTGGGCGACATTGTCATACGTTCGATAGCAAATCTGTTCGAGGAAACTATCCGGAAGTGCGATACGGCGGCGCGCTACGGGGGAGAGGAGTTTGCCCTGATTTTGCCGGAAACTGATGTAAAGGGGGCCGTAATTCTTGCCGAGCGTCTGAGAAAGATGGCGGAGCAGATGGAGATCGAGGCGGACGGCAAAAAGATAAAGGTTACGATCAGCATCGGGGTTGCCATGTACGATCCTTCATCAAAACGCCGGTCCAAGGCAGAGATCATAGATGCGGCGGATAAGGCCCTTTACAATTCCAAACAGACCGGAAGAAACAAACTCAGCATCGCCGCGTGATGAAGTCGCGGCATCCGCCACTAAACTCATAACTCTAAACTCTAAGTTTCCCTCGTCCTTTCCTTATGAAACCAGAAAGTTGTAAAATGTTCAGTGCCGTGAAGCTGTGAATTGTTGTGAATTTTAGTACCGGGGGTTTGATGGAACTTTGCAGACTGGGTATAGATGATGCGCGTAAGGCGATCGACGGCGGAGACATAACTCCGGTCATGCTCGTGGAGGCATGCCTGAAAAGGATCGGGGAGACCGACGGCGCGATCCATGCCTTCGTGACTATCAACAGGGAAAATGCCATCAAAAAGGCATCGAATGGAAGCGCATCCGGATCAGGAATACTTGCCGGTATCCCCGTAGCGGTAAAGGATAATATCTGCACGAGGGGAGTGAAGACAACATGTTCTTCGGCGATTCTCGGCAACTTTGTACCGCCTTACGAAAGTACGGTGACTTCGCGGCTTCAGTCAGGTGGTTATATACTCATTGGCAAAACCAACCTCGATGAGTTTGCGATGGGCTCTTCTACCGAGAACTCGGCCTTCGGCGTAACAAAAAACCCGTGGGATACCGAACGCGTATCCGGCGGATCGAGTGGCGGGTCTGCTGCCGCTGTTGCAGCGGATCAGTGTGTGGCGGCCCTTGGTTCGGATACCGGTGGATCGATACGGCAGCCCGCGGCATTCTGTGGAGTAGTCGGTCTCAAGCCCACATACGGCCGTGTTTCACGTTATGGTCTTGTAGCTTTTGCATCTTCGCTCGATCAGATCGGCCCTGTTACCAAAAATGTCAGGGATGCCGCGATCCTGATGAATGTAATCGCCGGGCACGATCCTCATGACTCAACATCAGCGCAGGTGGAGAAACCTGATTTCGCCGCATCTCTTGGACTGGATATCAAAGGGATGAAAATCGGAATCCCTAAGGAATATTTCATCGAAGGCATCGATCCTGAAGTTGAAAAGGCCGTAAAGACAGCGGTTGCGATGATGGAATCACTCGGTGCCCTGCCGGTAGAAATTTCTCTTCCGCATACCGGCTATGCAGTTGCGGCTTATTACATACTTGCTACTTCGGAGGCTTCATCGAACCTTGCCAGATATGATGGAGTCAAATACGGCATTCGGGCGCGAGGTGAGGATCTGATCGAAACTTATATGAAGACGAGGCAGGAAGGATTCGGGGCAGAGGTTAAAAGGAGGATTATTCTCGGAACCTATTCTCTTTCATCGGGGTACTACGACGCATACTACCGCAAGGCCCAACAGGTCAGGACATTGATTATCAATGACTTCAGGAGCGCCTATGAGAACGTGGACCTGATCCTGACACCTACGACACCGGCGCCGGCATTCAGGATAGGGGAAAAGATGAGCGATCCCCTTCAGATGTATCTTACCGACATTTTCACCATATCGGCTAATCTTGCAGGTGTGCCTGCAATATCCATCCCCTGTGGATTCACGGAAGGCGGGCTGCCGGTAGGGCTTCAGTTAATGGGCAGGCACTTTGATGAGGTGACGGTGCTCAGGGCTGCATATGCATATGAGCAGGCTACGGAGTGGCATCTGAGAAAACCGGAATTTAGAGTTTAGAGTTTGGAGCTAAGCGGTGACTCAAAGGAATCTGAACTTAATAATTTGTGAAAGTCAGAGGGGGTAGTCATGAAAAGTCTTTATATCACTTGCAACAGCTTTTAGTAACATGGAATATGAAGCGGTTATAGGACTGGAGATTCATGCTCAGCTGCTGACCGACACGAAGATATTCTGCAGCTGCTCCACGCTGTTTGGCTCCGAGCCAAATACACAGACATGTCCTGTTTGCACGGGGATGCCGGGAGTTTTGCCTGTACTTAACAGGAAGGCTGTGGAATATGTAGTGCGCACCGGGCTTGCTCTGAACTGCCGTATCGCTCAGGTCAGCAGATTTGCGAGAAAAAACTACTTTTATCCGGATCTTCCCAAGGGATACCAGATAAGCCAGTACGAGCTCCCGCTTTGCGAGGGCGGACACCTGGATATAAACATCAATGGTGAATCGAGGCGTATCGGTCTTACAAGGATTCATCTTGAAGAGGATGCAGGCAAGAACATTCATGAAGGGGCGGCCGATGAAAGCCTTGTTGATCTGAACAGGGCAGGGGTTCCCCTGATGGAGATCGTGACCGAACCCGACATCAGGACGCCCACCGAGGCGGCAGAGTTTATGAAAAGACTCAGGTCGATATTGCGTTATATAAATGTTTGTGACGGTAACATGGAGCAGGGCTCCCTTCGGTGTGATGCAAATGTTTCGGTGCGTCCTGCTGGAAGCGATGTGTACGGTGTAAAGACCGAAATAAAAAACATGAACTCCTTCAGATTCGTTGAGAAGGCACTTGATTACGAGATAAAGAGACAGGTCCGGGCTATAAAAGATGGAGAAAAAATAATCCAGGAAACCCGCCTTTGGAATACTGAGAGGGGCGCAACAGAGCCTATGCGCTCAAAAGAGGAGGCCCACGACTATCGCTATTTCCCCGATCCGGACCTGACACCGGTAGAGATATCAGGCGAACTTATAGAGCAGATCCGGGCAGATGTGGGCGAACTCCCGGATGCCAAAACGGCCCGTTTCATGAGTGAATTCGGATTGACTGAACAGGAGGCTGATGCTCTTTCAGCGGACAGGGCTACGGCAGAATGGTTTGAAGATGCGGTCCGGCTCGGTGCTGAACCACGGGCAGTTGCCAACTGGATAAGGGGCGACCTTGCGCGACTTCTCAATGAAGAAGGGAAATCGATCGACGATTCTCCCGTGCGGCCTGAAGGCCTCGTCAAGATGCTGAAGCTCATTGCTGACGGGACTATAAGCGGAAAGATCGCCAAGACCGTCTTTGAAGAAATGTATAATACCGGCAAGAGCGCTGCCTCGATAGTAAAGGACAAGGGCCTCGTTCAGATAAGCGATGAATCGGGGATAGAGAGGATCGTGGATGAGGTCCTGGACCGCAGCCCTGCGGAAATCGAGAGGTTCAGGGCGGGGGAGCAGAAACTGATGGGTTATTTCGTGGGACAGGTAATGAAGGAGACGAAGGGTAAGGCGAATCCGAAGATAGTAAATGAATTGTTGAGAAAGAAATTGAGTTGAATAAACAGGTAACCAGCCGGAAAAGTGAACTAAGGCACAGTCGGAATAGCTCTGTGCCTTTTGTTCATCGGACCAGATGGAAAAGATTCTCGTAGTTGAAGACCGTGAATCGATGGCCCGGATGCTGAAGGAAACTCTTCAGATCGAGGGTTATGAGGTAGTCGTTGCAGGCAGCGGCGGTGAAGGGATAAAGAAGATACGCAAGTTGAGGGCGGACCTTGTCCTGACAGATCTGAAGTTGCCGGGCAAGGACGGGCTCGAGGTGCTTAAGGCATCGAGAGAACACAATCCTCTGACCCCTGTAATCGTGATGACCGCGTTCGGCACAGTCGAAACTGCCGTAAAGGCGATGAAACTCGGAGCGGTGGACTTTGTCACTAAACCCCTCGATATGGATCATCTGCTCCTTCTGATCAAGAGATCCCTCGCAAACCAGAGGCTCGTTACTGAAAATATACTGCTCAGGGACGCCCTCGCCGGGAGAGCGGGCGCACCCCGCATCATCGGCACGAGCAGGTGCATGCAGGAGGTCGCAGAGAATATACGTAAGGTAGCCCCTGCGAAGACAACGGTGCTTTTACTTGGAGAGTCGGGCACGGGTAAAGAGCTGTTTGCAAGGGCGATACATGATCTGAGTCCTAGGAAGGATTATCCCTTCGTGGCGATAAACTGTGCGGCCATCCCGAGGGAACTGCTTGAGTCCGAACTCTTCGGTCACGAAAAAGGCGCTTTTACCGGCGCAGGCGAGCGGAGAATCGGAAAGCTGGAACTGGCTGACAAAGGCACGGTCTTCCTCGATGAGATCGGTGAGATGGACATGTCCCTGCAGTCCAAGCTTCTGAGGGCGCTTCAGGAGGGAGAGCTGGACAGGGTGGGCGGATCATCCCCGGTAATAGTTGATGTCAGAATAATTGCAGCCAGTAACATGGACCTCGAAAAAGCTGTCAGAGAAAACAGGTTCAGAGAGGATCTCTACTACAGGATAAGCGTGTTCCCCGTTACGATACCGCCCCTGCGTGAAAGGACCGAGGATATCCCCGCGCTTGCCGAGCATTTTATTTCCGTATTTTCTGCAGAGATGAATATCAATCCCAGGAAACTTACACCTTCTGCCATGGATATGCTCAAGAAGTACAGATGGAAGGGGAATGTGCGAGAACTGGAAAACGTGATTGAACGATCGCTTATACTTGCTGAAGGCGATAGTATAACAGAAAATGAGTTGCGTATAGGAGAATCCGGATCTCTGGGGGACGTGCTGGATGAAATCGCCTCCGGTGGCACTCTTGAGGATGTCACAAAGGAGGCTGTCAGGATTGTCGAGACGAAACGGATAAGAAGGGCGCTCGAAGAGACCCATGGAAACAAGACACGGGCTGCAGAGATTCTTAAGGTAAGCTACAAGACTCTTCTTACTAAAATCAAAGAATATGATATAAGTGGTAAG
>CAZZGC010000008.1:0-2775 GCA_964653915.1 uncultured Thermodesulfovibrio sp. | reverse complement strand
AAGGTCTCTCCGATCAGCCTTTCTGTGCCCTTTCTTGCTCTGACGCCTGTATTTCTCATCGTGACATCCGAACTGATTGTCGGGGAAAAGGTCTCACTACAGGGTATCGCGGGAATCATCCTGATGGCGGCAGGGAGTTACTCCCTTAATCTGCACAGGATCCGCGAGGATCTCTTCGCTCCATTCAGGGCTATCTGGCGAGAGAAAGGGTCAGTCATGATGGTAGCTGTTGCATTCATATACAGTTTCACATCGGCACTGGGTAAATTGGCGATCGAACATTCGTCGCCGATATTTTTTGGAGCAATTTATTTTTTTCTTCTGACAATATTCTTCACTCCGGTCGCATTGGCGAAGAACCGCAAGGCGCTACGTTTCACTAAAGGAGATCTGAAAGTGCTGGTGCCGATCGGATTTACATTCGGCATGATGATTATATTCCATATGATCGCCATGAGCATGGCACCGGTTGCCTATATGATATCTATCAAAAGAACAAGCCTGCTGTTTGGCATGCTGTACGGGTTCATCCTTTTCAGAGAAGGCAGGATTGTTCAAAAGTCAGCCGGGGCGCTCCTTATGATGGCGGGATTTGTACTGATAGTTCTGGCTTCCCGGCCTTGACCGAATGCAGCGTCATTGCTTATAAAAGTGTAGCTATGCATGCTCTCGTAACAGGGGCTACCGGTTTTATAGGGAGCCATCTCGTCAACCGGCTCTCCAGGGAGGGATGGGACGTCATTTGCCTAATCAGGGAAAGCTCGGACATTTCCTGGATAGAAGACTCTGGCTGTGTCGTGATCAAGTGTGATCTCAATGACCGTCGATCGCTGGCCAGGGCTGTTAGGGGACAAGATGTTGTGTTTCATCTGGCAGGGATAACAAGCGCCACGTCGCCCGATGAATATTATTACGTTAATGCTTCGGCAACAGAGTGTATTGTGGAAACCGTGGCTCATGACTGTGGCAGCCTGCAAAGGTTTGTCTATCTGAGCAGTCTGGCGGCTTCGGGACCGGCTGATACAGGAAGAGGGAGCGGGGGGGAGATGCCTGTTCCCGTATCGGATTACGGGAGAAGCAAGCTGAAGGGCGAGGAGGCGGTAATGAATTGCATGGACAGGATCCCTTGCACGATCCTCAGACCGGCGGCCGTTTACGGTCCCCGTGACAGGGAATTTCTGCGTATATTCAGATGGGTAAACAGGGGCATAGTGCCCACGTGGGGCGAGAGCCTTCTGTCTCTCCTCTACGTGGATGACCTGATAGAGGCCATGATGCGTGCTGTTGAAAGGGAATCGGCTGTCGGCAGGAGATTGTTCGTTTCAGACGGCAATACATATTCCACTGGTGCTGTACTGAGCGAGATCGGATCAGCCCTTGAGCGTGACTTTGTCAAATTGCGCCTGCCGGAGAAGTTGCTTCCGGTGATTGGATTTTTAGGAGATGGAATTTGTAAGATTAGGGGAACTAAATCCATGATCAACAGCGATAAGATGAGAGAATTGAGGCACCACAGCTGGACCTGCGATATATCATCTGCGAAAGAGGCTCTCGGGTTCGAACCGGCGACCAGTCTCAAGGAAGGGATTAAATGGACGGCGGAATGGTACAGAATTCACGGATGGCTGTAACCGGTATGACAGACCTGTTCGACAAGTGCAGGAGGTTTACCGCCGCTCATGAGGCGATAGAGGCCGGCATATATCCTTATTTCCGAATGATCGAGAGTGCCCAGGAGCCGGAGGTCATAGTGGATGGAAAGCGGATGATCATGATAGGTTCCAACAACTATTTGGGACTCACAAATCATCCCCGTGTAAAAGAGGCTGCGATGGAGGCGCTAAGGAAGTACGGCACCGGTTGCGCCGGTTCCCGCTTCCTCAACGGCACGCTTGATATTCATGTCGAACTCGAGGAGAAGCTCGCCCGTTTCATGAGAAAAGAGGCAGCCCTTGTGTTCTCGACAGGTTTCCAGACCAACCTCGGGGTGATTGCGGCTATTGCCGGTAAAGATGATGTTGTACTGATAGACCGTACCAATCACGCAAGCATCATAGACGGCTGCAGGTTGTCGTTCAGCGATATCAGGAAGTTTCAGCACAATGACATGTCTTCTCTCGGGAATCTCCTGTTGCAATGCAGCGGCAAGGGGAAATTCATCGTAGTTGACGGCGTATTCAGCATGGAGGGTGATATTGCCGAGCTGACGGATATAGTCAGACTTGCCCGGACTCACGGCGCACGTGTTATGGTTGATGATGCTCATGGCATCGGCGTACTGGGTGAGACCGGAAGAGGGACGGCCGAACATTTCGGGCTTGAGGATGAGGTTGATATCATCATGGGGACGTATTCTAAATCCCTTGCCTCGATAGGAGGCTTCATAGCTGCGGATGAAGATGTAATCCATTACATAAAGCATTTCGCCAGGGCACTGATATTCAGCGCAAGCCCGCCTCCGGCATCGGTGGCTGCGGTCAGTGCAGCAATCGATATCATAGAGGAAGAACCGGAGAGGAGAGAGCGCCTGTGGCACAATACCAGAAAGATGCTTTCAGGATTCAAATCGCTGGGCTTCAATACGGGAAATAGTGCAACGCCGATAATTCCCGTTATCGTGGGGGAAGACAAAAAGGCCTTCATGATGGCACGCATGCTTCACGATATGGGTATCTTCGCCAATGTGGCGGTCAGCCCTGCAGTACCAAGCGGTATGTCCCTCATACGGACCAGTTATATGGCTACTCATACCGATGAACAGCTTGACAGGGTGCT
>CAZZGC010000007.1:0-31585 GCA_964653915.1 uncultured Thermodesulfovibrio sp. | reverse complement strand
ACCTCGGTGCTGAGGAGATCATCAATGCGATCATAAACAGCGTTGACCCGGTACAGTCTCTGAGCACCAAGGTCGCAAGCGGCGGAAGGGTAAACGCCGCGAAGGCTCTTTCCCTGATAAGCAACCTTCAACAGCAGGCATCCTCTGCCGGCGGCGGTGGAGGCGGTGGCGGTGGAGGATGTTTTATAGCAACCGCCGCCTACGGCAGTATCCTCCATCCGCATGTCAGGGCACTGCGAGAGTTCCGGGACCGTTATCTGCTGACGAACGAAGCCGGAAGAACGTTCGTAAAGCTCTACTACGAATACTCTCCGCCGCTTGCCAAGGTGATAAGGAGAAACACGATTCTGAGAGCTTCAACACGTGTTGCACTTTTTCCTGTTGTGACTGCAGTAATGCATCCCCGCATTGTGGTCATATCCTTTGTCGTTGTTGTGGCTGCAGGATTCTCTCTTTTCATCAGGAGAAAAGCCCGTAAACAGCACAGATGATTTATGCCTGTTTGTTGAAATCAGTTTCTTATGAGATCAGGCCTATAAAGGCAGGGGAGACTTTATTCCACTTGGGGGCCTCCCGTCATACTCTGAAGTCAGCTCTTGCAGAAAAATTGTTGAGAATAATCTGATTCAATGTTATCCTTAAATATATTCTTACTGACCCGGCTTTTTTCTTTCTTTAGGATTTACGCGCGTGTCTTCCTGTTTGCGAGACCGCTATTCCAAGTATCTGCGAGGCGCCCATGAAGAAGACCTTCTTTGCAATCAACTTCCTTTACCTGGTAACGTTAGCTGTTCTGCCCTCACCGTCTACCGCCATCATGGAGGGTATCAGCACCGAGGAACTAACGAGATCATCAGACATCGTAGTTGACGGAGATGTAATTGATAGCCGGGCTTTCTGGAGCAGCGATGGCAAGACCATAATAACGAGAGCGGTTGTCCTCATGCGCGAGGTAATAAGGGGAAAACTGCTTCGGAAGAAAATCGTCGTTGAATACGATGGCGGAGAAATCGGCCAGACAGGCCTTATGGTATCCGACATGGCAACGCTTAAGAAGGGCGAACGGGTTATCTTGTTCCTCCGGGCCGGCAAGAGCAGGAGAGGCGGCAATGCCTTCCAAATAGTCGGAAAGGGCCAGGGTAAATATTTGATAGGGGCAGACAATATCGCAAGGAAAAGAGGCGTTACGGTCTTGCGGGGAAGAGAGTTGATCGACAACGACATCCCGGTGGATATTCTTAAGGACAAAATAAGGAGAGTCCGGTGAACTGCGGGTTGGTGCTTGTCAGAGTCTCAATCGTTGCCGTTATTGCAATGCTCTATTGCATGCCTGCATCTGCATACCAGACGTGCAAGACCGCTAGTGGAAAGGATATCAAATGGAGTTCTGCTTCGGCCGCTTATTACATCAATACATCGGGAGGGCCTGCAGGAAGCGTAGATTCGATTGTCGCGGGTATGCAGACATGGACTGACGTGGCTTCCTCAAACTTCGACTTTGCTTATGGAGGTGCCACTACGAGCACGAACCACGGGACCAACGACGGTGTCAATATAGTTACTTTTGGAGCACTGGATGTCGGAACTGTGGGGGAAAACAGATACTGGTACTCGACAGTGACTGGAAGAATGCTCGACAGTGATATCCGTCTGAATACTTATTACTCATGGAGCACGACCGGTGATCCAGGCGCATTCGATGTCCAGAATGTAAGTACGCATGAACTCGGCCATTCTCTCTGCCTTAAGGATCTGTACAGTGGCGGTGATTCGGAAAAGACGATGTACGGCTACGTTGCTGCCGGGGAGACGAAGAAGCAGACCCTTGAACAGGACGACATGGACGGCATTGCATATTTATATGCATGCCCCAATCTCCCTGTACGTATATCGGGTACCCCTTTTGAATATTACTCGCTGCAGGATGCTTACGATGCCGCGTCGGATGGTGACGTTATCTTAAGTCAGGCTGTTGTCTTTGCAGAAGATCTCTTTATTGACGATCCAGGAAACAAGTCGATTACTATTGAAGGCGGTTATGACTGCGGTTATTCATTGCAAATCGGGAAAACTGCGGTCAACGGTAATTTGATCATCACAAAAGGAGCCCTGTTCATCGATAATATAGAATTGTGGTAGTGGAAAGACTACCTCGACCTCGGGCTAAAGCGATCAGGGGCATGGCGCGCCATATCCCTGCTCTTATCTGAAGGGATCACGCCTGATTATGACCTCATCCCGTCTCTGTCCGGTCGATACTATATCGATCGGCACATTGAGATTATCCTCGATGAAATCTATATAGGCCCTGGCCTCTCTGGGCAGTGACCTGTAGTTCTTCAGGCCCTTTGTGCTCTTGTCCCATCCGCTGAGCTCTTTATACACCGGCTCTACGTCCCAGAGTGTGCCCGACTGCTGGGGAAAGTCCCTGTATCTCGTAGCCTTGCCCTTTCCGTCCTTATACCTGTACCCGACACATACTTTTATTTTCTTCAGGCCATCAAGGACATCGAGCTTGGTAAGGGCAAAGCCGGTATAACCGTTTACCCTTACCGAATGCCGCAGGCTTACGAAGTCCAGCCAGCCGCACCTGCGGGGTCTTCCTGTGGTGGCTCCGAATTCTCCACCCTTCTCTCTAAGGTGCTCTCCAAGCCTGTCCCTGAGTTCGGTCGGAAAAGGTCCTTCTCCAACACGTGTGGTATATGCCTTCAGTATGCCTACTATGCCGTCTATCCGCATCGGGCTTACACCCAGGCCGGTGCAGACACCCCCGGCAGAAGCGTTCGAAGAGGTAACATAAGGGTAAGTTCCGTGGTCTATATCCAGAAGCGTCCCCTGTGCTCCTTCAAAGAGAACATCTTTACCCTTTGCCATGAGATTGTTAACAAGCAGCACCGTATCGCTTATGAAAGGACCGAGATAATCGGCATATCCCATGAACCGGTCATAAATCTTTTTCAAACTCAACTTCTTCAGTCCGTACCTCTTTGTCAGAACGAAATTCAGCTCTGAAAGATTGGTTCTGAGCTTTTCCCTGAATACGTCAGGCTCCAGCAGGTCGGCCATCCTGATGCCATTTCTCGACATCTTATCCACATAAGCCGGACCGATACCCCTCCCGGTCGTCCCGATTTTCCGTGAACCCTTGGACTCCTCATGTTTTCCGTCGAGCAAAGTATGATAAGGCATTATCACATGTGCCCTGCCGCTGATCCGCAGATTCCTGTTTATCCTGACACCACGCTTTTTAAGTCCCTCGAGCTCTTTTATGAGAGAGTCCGGTTCGATAACGACTCCGTTTCCGATGATGCAGGTCTTTCCCCTGTGAAGAATGCCCGAGGGAATTACATGAAGGATAAATTCTTCATCACCGATTATCACCGTATGTCCGGCATTATGTCCCCCCTGATAACGGGCGACGACATCCGCCTTCTCGGTAAGAAGATCAACGACCTTTCCCTTTCCCTCATCACCCCACTGGGCGCCTACGACAACTATATTAGCCATTTAGTTTCTCCTTTTAGCCTTTATCATGCACAAACCGGTCATAAATTGGTTCATGAATTATCCCGGTTAAATTCCTCAGGCAGGCAGGTGAATATGATTCACGGACAGAACATTGGGGAGTTTTCTGATCTTTGCAAGTATAGCAGGAGATACCGGCGTGTCCACACTTACGACTGATATTGCCTTTCCACCCTTCTTTTCACGGCCAAACTGCATTCTTGATATATTGATCTTGTTTCTACCCAGCAGCATGCCTATGTTGCCTATCACGCCGGGTTTGTCGTTGTTGGAAAGTACAAGCATCTCACCCGACGGCACCACTTCAACAATATAACCGTTTACCTCAATTATGCGAGGGTCCTTCTTGCCGTGAAGTGTGCCGGAAACGGTGCTTTCCTTCTTTCCGGACTTCACCCTGACAGCGATCATGCTCATGTAATCACCGGCATCCTCGGTCGTCATTTCCTTCACTTCTATGCCCCTCTCTTTCGCTATCAGAGGTGCATTAATGAAATTTACCGTCTCTTCAAGGATCGGCGACAAAACCCCTTTCAGCAATGCCATTGTTACCGGCTGAAGGTTCAGCTCTGAAACACTGCCCTTATATTCAACGGTGACCGTCTCGATGCCGCCTTCCAGGTTCTGGGAGATAAAAGATCCAAGCCTCTCAGCAAGGTTGATATAAGGTTGGATGAGAGGCAGCGCATCAGCAGGTACAGATGGAAAGTTGACTGCGTTCCTTATTGTTCCATATACGAGATAGTCAACGATCTGCCCTGCCACAGCAACGGCCACGTTTTCCTGTGCATCCGCAGTCGATGCGCCAAGATGAGGGGTGCATATGAAGTTGTCCAGCTTCAAAAGCTTCGACTCCCCCGGAGGCTCACTTTCAAACACATCGAGCGCTGCTGCTGCCACGCGTCCGGACTTCAATGCCTTATATAGATCATCTTCATTGATTACTCCGCCGCGTGATGCATTTATTAAGCGGACGCCTTTTTTCATTTTTGCTATAGTCTTAGTGCTTACAAGGTTCCTCGTTTCAGATGTAAGCGGTATATGGAAAGTTATGAAATCCGACTCAGCGAACAGGACATCCAGATCAACTACCGTAACTCCAAGGCTTTTTTTCTTCTCTTCACTGAGATAGGGATCATAGGCAAGCACTTCCATGCCAAAACCCTGTGCCACCTTTGCAACGTGAGACCCTATATTTCCTACACCAACTATCCCGAGTGTCTTGTTGTAAAGCTCTACTCCCATGAACTTCTTCTTTTCCCACTTCCCCTGTTTCATAGAGGCCGTCGCCTGAGGGATCATGCGGGCCATCGAGACCATCAAAGCGATTGTATGCTCTGCCGTTGTTATAGTGTTCCCTCCGGGGGTGTTCATTACGACTATGCCCCGTTTTGTGGCTGCTTCCTTATCTACATTATCCAGTCCGGAACCTGCCCTGCCAATGACTTTCAGTTTCCTGGCAGCGTCTATTATGTCGGCCGTCACCTTTGTCGCACTGCGAATAACAAGTCCTTCATATCTGCCTATGATCTTTTTCAGCTCATCCGGGGCAAGCCCTGTCTTTACATCCACCTTGAGGCCGGCCTGAGTCATAATATCGACTCCCCTGTGGGATATATTGTCACTTACAAGTACCTTCATTTTCCTCTTGACTCTTTCCTTTCTGTATCCATTTTTATTCGCCGTCAGATATCGTCTGCAATATCTATGCGTATCTCTTCTGAAAATCCTTCATAAATGATATGAGTGCGTCCACACCCTCCTCTGGCATGGCGTTGTAAATACTTGCCCTCATCCCACCGACTGATCTGTGCCCTTTCAGTGTCAGCAAGCCCGCCTGTGCCGCTTCTTCGATAAATTTACCGTCAAGATCAGGCTTTTTCAAAGTAAACGGTACATTCATCCATGAACGGCATTGGCGGTCCACCGGATTTTCATAGAAACCGGATTCATCGATAGCCCTGTAGAGTTTCTCAGCCTTTCTCTTGTTAATCTTCTCCATCTCAGCAAGGCCGCCCTTCTCCTTGATCCACTCGAAGACAAGACCGGCGATGTACCAGCTGTATGTAGGCGGTGTATTATACATTGATCCAGCCTTTGCATGAACAGCGTAATTCAACATCGATGGCAAACCCTCTGCTGCACCACCGATCAGATCATCCCGGATAATGACTATCGTAAGGCCCGCCGGTCCTATATTTTTCTGCGCACCTGCATATATAAGCCCAAATCTGGATACATCTATCGGCCTCGAAAGTATGGTTGACGACATATCGGCTACAAGAGGGACATCTCCAGTCTCCGGAATCCAGTGAAACTCAACTCCTCCTATAGTTTCATTCGGGGTATAATGAATATAAGCTGCTTCAGGGTCAAGCTTCCATTCATCAAAAGACGGAATCGTAGTAAAATTCTGCTCCTCCGAAGAGGCCGCAACATTGACTTCACAAAACTTCTTTGCCTCTGCAATAGCTTTTTTTGACCATGCGCCTGTATTAACGTAATCAGCACGCTTGCGTCCCCTAAGCAGATTCATAGGCACCATGGCAAACTGGCCTGTAGCTCCTCCCTGCAGAAAAAGCACCTTGAAATTTTCAGGAATACTCATTATCTCTCTCAGGTCCGATTCGGCCTTTTCCGCAATGGATACAAACTCCTTGCCACGATGGCTCATCTCCATTACAGACATGCCGCTGCCGTGCCAGTCAACAAGCTCGTCAGCGGCCCTCTTCATTACTTCAGCCGGCAACATCGCCGGTCCGGCACTGAAATTATAAACTCTTTTCATGATTTTCCAGGATATTCAGACTCTTTTCAGAAACTCCCAAAATACTGTGGATTACAGGTGGATATCAACTGCTTTGCCGTTTAATCGTTCCTGAAATAACAGGAGATGTTATTAACAGCTCATCCACATCCCATATCTTCAGTTTCATCAGCCATGCTGGTTGGTTCTTCAATCTATCAACAGTTTCAACATACTGATTTATCCAGAAGATACAGATTTTTCCAACTTTGAAGCCTATCATTTCAATGAGGATTTGTCAAGATTCAACACATTTTATCAACAATAAGATAGATCTGATTTTCCCCTTATTTTTAGGGTGGTAAATAATAATAAACATTTTCCACATCCTTACTATTTATTCCTTTCATACATAAATAAAAAAGAATTAAAAAAGAATGTGAACAAAAAAATAGCATGTTCAACTATTCAGTAAGTCAATAGTTATTTAATAAAAACCGCACTATCAGATCCTGATAAGGAAAAGTCATCAAAAGCCCTTACAAACTTTACAATCGCTTTTAATGGCTATCACATATTATAATTCATGAGATGAAAGACTCAGAAATAAGATCTATAGACAATATATTCCGGGTTAATCTCAAAGTCGGAAAGACAGAACGTATTCTCATAATCTCTGATGAATTAACTAAAGACCTTAAAATAATATCAAGATGTGTAACAGAGAGAGGCAAAAGTTTTTCTCAACATGTTACTTATAAAAAGTACAATGCCACCGCATGCCATGGAATAGAACCGCCTGCCGATGTATGGAGAGAAGCATTCGGAGAAAATGCCATATCGGAACTTAGGGATAACGGGTTGCTTGAACCTCTTATTACCAAAAAAGCAGAAGGAGATCAGATCGTAGCCGCATCAGAGATAATAAGGAAAAACAGAAAAGATGCTGTTGATGCAGTGATAGCACTTTCCTACTATTCAACAAGCCATACGAGATTCCGAAGTTTTCTGAACGAGCTCTGCGGTACCCGTTATGCAAGCATGCCGCTTTTCGACCGGAAAATGCTGGAAGGACCGATGAGAGTGAACTGGAAAAAGATGAAAGAACGCACCAATGACATAGCAAATGTCATAAGGAAATACGGCAACATAGAGATAATCACGCCAAACGGCACAATGATAAGAATGTCACGAAAGGGAAGGGAAGTCCATTGCGACACGGGCGTAATAGACAAAAAAGGCACCTTCAGCAATCTTCCGGCCGGTGAGGTATTCCTTGCCCCTCTCGAATCAACAGCAGAAGGTATCATGGTACTTGAGTGGGCGCCAACAAGAAAGCTCAGGAGCCATATAATATTACATGTAGCAGGCGGCATGGTCAGATCAATCGAGGGCGATGAAGATTATGTGAAATTTCTCGAAGAAAAAATCCAAGAGCGGGCCGAAAACAGCAATATTGCAGAACTCGGCATAGGGACCAATGAGATGGCGTCAAGACCGGACAATATACTTGAGTCAGAAAAGATACTAGGCACTGTTCACATCGCTCTCGGTGACAACAGCTCTTTCGGTGGAACGGTCAGGACACCTTTTCATCAGGACTTTGTATTTTTCAGGCCTACGGTGTCATTATTTAACAGTGAAAAAAACAGGAAGGTGCTTATGAAGGACGGAGTACTGTTAAATGAGAGATAGACTTTTTCTGTTCGACATTGACGGGACGCTGATAACGACCGGCGGCGCCGGAACGAGATCGATGAATCTTGCCTTTGAGGACCTTTTTGGAGTTGAAAACGCATTTCGAGGGATCAGCATGGCGGGCAAGACAGACCTTCAGATAATGAAGGAGGGGCTGACAAAACACGGCATATCCTTAAACAGCGGCAACCTTGGCAGGATGCGTGAAGGCTACCTGAAATTTCTAAAACGTGAAATCGATAATCCGGAGCGTGGTTTAATGCCAGGCATAGGAGAGTTTCTCCGGTATCTGAAAGATAATGAATTAGCAATCGGGTTGCTGACGGGTAACCTTGAAGAGGGAGCCAGAATCAAGCTCGGTGCGTGCGGAATCTTCGACTTTTTTATCGAAGGCGCCTATGGCAGCGATCACGAAGACCGCGACATGCTTTTACCTGTGGCTATCGAAAAATTCAGAAAAAGAGGCATGCACTTCCGAGCTGAGCGAAGCATCATCATTGGCGACACGCCCCGTGATGTAAGATGCGCCCGTGTGCATGGGGCTGCCAGTATAGCCGTTGCAACCGGACCCTACTCGAGGGAAGCACTTGAGGAGACTGATGCGGACATCGTGGTTGATACGCTTGAGAATTTTAATGACTGTATCGAGAGGCTTTAGTAAGTAATAAGCGGTCAGCAGAAAAGACAAAAGTTCTGCTTGCTTTTCCGGAATTCAATGTTATAATATCCAGTAATGCCGGAGGTGGTTGAAGAGGCAACAGCGCCTCAGACGGAGACACAGCAGCACGGCGAAGCCACTATTACCGGCCCTGAAAAACCTTCGGGGTCGCTCAAAGGCATATTCTTCAGACTCCCCGTATTTGAAGGACCTCTTGATCTTCTGCTTCACCTGATCAGGGAGCATAAGATCGATATCTACGACATCCCGATTGTCGAGATCACTCAGCAGTATCTCCAGTACATCGATATGATGAAGGAACTCAACCTTGAGATTGCCGGCGATTATCTCGTCATGGCGGCGACGCTTATTCATATCAAGTCGAAGCTGCTGCTGCCGGTAGATGAAGAGGGTGCTGAAGAGCCTGAGGAAGACCCCAGAGCCGAACTCGTCAGAAGACTCCTTGAGTACCAGGCATTCAAAGAGTCAACTTCTCATCTCCGCAGAAGAGAAGAGGTCTGGAAGAACGTTTTTCAGCGTCAGCCTGTGGAGATGGATGAGTCTGAACTCGAGACCGAGCCGGTTCTTATGGAGGCAAGCGTATTCGACCTCCTGTCGGCATTTAAAAAGCTTCTTGAAAAAGCACCTGAACAGCCGATAGAGATAACGCGCGAGACGCTGACCGTAGCCGACAGGATTAATTATATCGTTGAGAAGATCGAAAACAGCGGCGGCATGCGCTTCGAGGAACTCTTCAGCGAAGGATTTACAAAGGCCGTAATTGTGGTTACCTTTCTCGCCCTGCTTGAACTCGTCAGACTCGGACTGATCAGGATCTACCAGGAAAGTGCTTTCGGCGTGATATGGCTGATGAAATCCGGTTCGAAAGAGGAGATTCCGGAAGACTATGCCCCCTCAGCAGCAGTTGAACAATCTGCTTAATCTGCCCCCCTAACATCCTCTCCTGAAGACCGGCTTATATCATCAATCGCATCCTGTGCTGTCTCCCGCACGAGAGGATTTTCGTCTTTCAATGCATCCTGAAGAAAAGGAATGCCGTCTCTGTGACCGATTATACCGAGCAGATATGCCGCATCACCCCTGATGGTTGGATTTTCATCGGACAAACTCTTGGCGATGGATGGAATACAGGATACTATCTTTTCCCTGTCCTGCTCCTTCAATGACTCGACAAGGGCGACCGTTCCTATTCGTACCCGGCTCCTTTCGTCCGCAAGGAGATCTCCGATAGTGGAGTACAGACTGCTGTCATGCCTGAACATGTCGACGATATTGTCCAGGAAGCCCTTTTCCATGTAATCGGCAATCATCTTTTTCACTTCACAGTGATCCCGCCGTGCCCCTTACGGACCTGACCTATGACCCAGAAAGGGGCATCGTTTCTCCGCATTATTCGACTGAACCGGGACAGTCCTTTTTCCGGAAGGGATATGAGAAGGCCCCCGGATGTCTGTGGATCAACAAGCGACATCCTGTCAGCTTCATCCAGACTATCAGGAAAGTTCACCTTTGCGCTAACGTAGTTCAGACTGTTACGTGCGCCTTTCTGGACTATTCCGGATTCTATGAATTTCCTGACCCCTTTCATGAAAGGCACAGATGAGAAATCAATGACAAGTTCCACTTTTGATGCAGTTGCGATATTCAGCGCATGTCCGAGTAGGCCGAAGCCGGTGATATCTGTAGCTGCGTGCGCTCCGGCCGCTGTTGCGGCCTTCGAAGCGGTCTTATTCAGTGTGAGCATAGAGTCTATCGCAGGCTTGAGGGCACTTTTTTTGAGTTTGCCGAGTTTAACAGCCGATGTCAGTATGCCTGTGCCTATCTTCTTTGTAAGGACAAGGATGTCACCGGGCCTTGCCCCAGCCTGTGGCAGAAGGGAATCTTTGTCAACGACTCCCGAGACCGCAAAACCGCATTTGAATTCGTCATCTTCAATGCTGTGCCCACCGATAAGGCATGCGCCGGCCTCTTCCAGTTTTTCAACCGCTCCCTTCAGAAGCCGCCGGATTACAGGAGGGCCGTAGTCACAGGTAGCAAATCCTATTATGGCAAGCGCTGTCAACGGTCTTCCGCCCATGGCGAATACATCACTGACGGAGTTTGCCGCACATATCGCCCCGAATGTATACGGATCATCCACGATCGGAGTGATGACATCTACGGTCTCGACCATGAGAGTGTCTCCGTATCTGAATACACCGGCATCGTCGCCTGGGCCTATGATCATGCCCCGGTTTTTGCACCTGTAAACATCGGCGAGTATGTCCGAAAGGTCCGCCGGACCCAGCTTTGCTGCTCAGCCGCCGGCCTTGACCTTCTCTGTAAGACGAATGCTTTTCATACGATGTATCTTACTGAAAAGATTTTGTAGTGTCAAAATGGATTAACACCTGCGAGGTGTTACTCAGGACGGGGAATTTTGACTTTTCTCAACGCGTTCCTGCATATTACAATGTTATGATTGATCTCCATACACACACACTTTTCAGTGACGGCGAGCTGATTCCGGCTGAACTTGCGCGGCGTGCCGCGGTCGCCGGCTGCAGGGCGATAGCGATAACGGATCACATGGACATGTCAAACATGGACTTTATAATTCCGCGCATAATCAAGGCCGCTGATGAACTTGGTGCACAAGCAGGTGTTCAGATCATTCCCGGGGCAGAACTGACACATGTACCACCGGCCCTGATAGGCAGCCTCGTGAAAAAGGCCAGAGACCTCGGAGCGCGTATCGTCGTCGTACATGGAGAGACACTCGTGGAGCCCGTTGTTCCCGGTACGAACAGGGCCGGCATAGATGCCGGTGCCGATATACTTTCACATCCCGGCCTGATAAGTATGGAGGATGCCCTGCGTGCTGCGGAAAAGGGGGTAGCACTGGAAATTACGGCCCGGAAGGGGCACAGCCTGAGCAACGGCCATGTAGCAAAGGTAGCCATGGCCGCAGGAGCAAAGATGGTGATTAACACCGACGCCCATTCACCTGATGACCTTATTAACAGGCAGAGAGCGGCCGACATTCTGCGGGGTGCCGGAATACCGGAGGAAGGTATAGAGACTGTGTTTGCAAATTCTCGATCGATTGTCGATTCTGTGGGGAGGAAATAGATGCCTAAGGTAATAAAGAAGAGACCTGCCAAAAAGAAGCCTGTTCAGGAAGATGAGGTAAAGAGTGCAGCCATGCAGGCGGTGGAGGCACTGAAGCAGAGGCAGAGACAGGTACTAATCGGCGTAGCTGCCGTAGCCGTTATAGTTCTTGTATTCTTAATTGCTTCGTTTTATTCAACAGCGCAATACAGAAAGGCAAGGTCTATTGCCGAAGAGGCGAGCAGGTATTATTATTCCGAAGGGGATACGGCAAAACTTCCGGAGCAGGAGCGGCTGCAGAAGGCCCTCGAACTCTACAGGGAGTCCGTAGAGACCAGAATGACCCCTACAGCCCTCTATTATCTCGGCAACGCCTATTTCAGAATGGGCAAATATGAGGACGCCATCAGGGAATACAAGCGGTTCGAGAAGAAATTTTCCGGCAACGAGGCCATCCTGCCACTCGTTTATCAGAAGCTCGTCAGCGCATATATAAAAAGCGGCAATAGCGAAAAGGCCCTCGAGGCGATACAGAGACTCGGCAAGATAGAGTCCGGCATTTTCGGTGATACGGCCCTTGTACTTGAGGCCAGATATTACGAAAATACCGGTAACAAGAAAAAGGCTATAGAACTATACCGGGAGATGTTCACCCGTTATCCGAACTCGCCCTGGATGTCCGAAGCCAATGCCAAAGTATCTGCGGAAGAGGCGCAGGAGAAGAAGGAAGAGGTCAAAGAGCAGACTGACGCGGCAGATAAATAGACAAAAGGGTTATCAGCATGATCTGTTGTATGTATTTGTATCTGCCTTGATCCCGTCTATTTCACGGATATCATACCCGCTGAAAAGGAAAGAAAAAACAGAGTTGTTTGTCAGTAGTGGATCGATACTTTGGTCTATTGTGCCGGCCTTAATGAGGGCATTCCAGCATGCCGTGCCCGGAATGGGGGAAAATTCCGTAAGATTGATCCGTACCCCGAGGGCCATGAGAAATTCTATCCCCTCCCTCACCTCCTCAATGGGCTGACCGGGCAATCCGTACATGAGGTACGTGCCGATATGCTCCTTGGTGAATCCAGCTTTCTTCAGGGCCGCGACCGCCTTTCTGAACCGGCCGGTGTCCACCTTGCCGCTGCTCAGGCCCTGCCGGGATTCGTCCACCGTCTCAAGACTGAGCCTGAGAGTACGGAATCCGGAGCGGTACATCAATTGCGCCAGCTCTTCATCTATGAGTGCGGCATGAAGACCGTTGGGGCAATGAAAACGGATCTTTAGTTTCCGCCTGATGATCTCCCGCAGGATGACCTTGATATGAGTGTCAGGATCGACAAGCAGGGCGTCGTCATAAAAGGCGAAGTCCTGAACGCCCAGTGAATGCAGTTCTGAAATCTCTTTGACAACTGCGCTGATGTCATAACGGGAAAACAGGGGATTCAGGACAGAGGATGCACAGTATTGACATCTGAAGGGACATCCTGTGCCGGTCAGGAGAGGCGCAAAAGTGTATGATTCATAAAGGCCGAGTCTGTAATAGGGCCTGACCGCTTCCGTCTCATTCAGGCAGATTCCGGATTTCCGAAGCAGCGCCGGCAGCCCGCTATTGTTAGTGTTGGAAAGATCTGACATAGCGGAAAGACGGTGATCGGCATGGCCGCGGAATATATGATCCGCCCCCGAATTTTCCGCGGCATGTTGCGGATATAAAGTTGCGTATGTCCCCCCGAGAATTACGGGAAGTTCAGGCGCCTCATGCCTGACTATCCGGATTGCCTCCTGCACACCCGGATACCAGTATGTCATAAGGGAAGTGACAAGTACGGCATCGGCAGGCAATGCAGCTTCGAGTCTGCGGGTAAACTCATCTGCCGGAATGCCGTATCTTGCATAGCTGCGCGGAAAGTTCTGAAGCACCTCCGGCCTGGGAACGATCTCGCGGGGAAACTTGCCCGTGGAATATCTCCTGCGTTTTGCATAAGCATCCATGCAGTCGATCAGATCGAGAGAAATGTCGAAACGGCTCAGGCTCTCGGCAACCTTCAGCAGGCCCAGCGGCCTTGCCCAGAGATTGACCGCAGCGAAGTCGTATATCCAGGGGTTGATAAGGATTATTTTTGATTTAGCTTTTGCCTGTTTTCTCATGAACCACCATCCTTGCCCGCCTTTGCCGTTCGGATAACACCTGCCCGCTAACTGTCCCTCCCACCCTACACCCTAACCCCTGCGCTCTGTCTTTACTATTGACAGAACCTTCATATTCTATTAATCTGTTCTTACTGCACCGAATTAATAATTATATCCATAAAAGGGGGTTTGTATATGAGAACGGCTTTGCGGGCCACTCTGCCTCTGTTTCTGCTGTATCTGATCTTTTTCGTGTCTGCCGCTGATACGGCTCATGCTGCCGACGATGGTGAATTAAATTCTTCCGCATATTTTGATGTAGGGCGTTTTGTGGTTGCCGGCAGTGTGGAGGACCGGGAGCCTGTCGGAATTGTTGATGCCTTTGCCTCATCTACCGAAAAGGTCTATTGTTTCCTCGATGCGCAGAACATAAAAGAGGACACAGAGGTAAGCTTTGTCTGGTATCATGAGGACACCAGAATGGCCATAGTGACTCTTCCTCTGAGAAAAGGAAAGCGGTGGCGTACCTATTCCAGCAAGCGGCTCGGCGGCAACGCAGGTTCATGGAGGGTGGAGCTGCATGACGCAGACGGCAAGGTTGTACGAACCGCCACATTTACTGTTGAATAATTTGGAATATTGTCTGAATTTTCAAACATTGTCAATGTATTGACTCGGCAATAGTCGGCCGTCGGTTAAAAGATGTGTTTAATTACAGGTAGTTGGCTCTCTTACTCACGCTGGCATAATAATTGTTTAATAGTTCCCGGTGAGAAAAATCACACTTTTTTTCGACGTGAATATATAAATTCATAGAAACGGAGAACGAGGCATGTTCAAATTTTTTCATGAACCCAGGGAGGATGATATGTTCAAAAAACAATCCGCAGAGACAACATCACCTGAAACGGCCGTAAAGGAAAGGCCCTCAGAAGATACGTCACGGCCGGCTTCTGCAGTGACGGAGCGGAAGCAGACGAACACCATTGTCAAGGGAAGCAGGCTTACCGGTGACATCGTCATCAGCTATGATCTGGAACTCTATGGTGACGTCGAGGGCAATATTACGTCCGAGCAGAAGTCCAACATTATCATTCGGGGCGGCTGCAAGGGCAACATCAGCACGAAAGAGGGCAGCGTTGATCTTGACGGCAATATGAGCAAAGGCGACATCTTTGCCGGCGGCGATATCAGAATAACCGGGTCGTTTAAGGGCGGGAAGGCCGAGGCAAAAGGAAAGATATATGTTGACGGCGAGTTCAGCGGCACTCTGAGCGCCAAGGAGATAGAGGTCGGCCCCCATGCTAAGGGAAAAGGCGAACTCCTTTATAAAGAGTTTATCTCTATCGCCAGGGGCGCTCAGGTCGAGGCAAGCATCAGCAAGGCTCAGAGCGAAGCAAAGCCTGATAAGGATGCTGCCGGAACCAAGGTCATTAACATCGACCGGGCCACCCCTGAAAAGCAGGCAGCAGTGAAGAAATGAACGGCGCCTGATTGATGAGCCGGGATCACGAAAAAATCCATATCGATGAAAAAAACCTCTGCAAGCTCTGTACTGATGAGCTGGAAGGCATATATGCAGAACTCGGCCTGAGCCCGGCCGAGCGACAGATTCTCGGGGTGCCGAGCCGGATATTTACCGTTCACTTCCCTGTAAAATTTTCGGATGGATCCACAAGGATGTACGTCGGCCACAGGGTGCAGTTCAATGACTCCCGCGGTCCTTCAAAGGGCGGCATACGCTTTCATCCCGAACTTAAGGCCGACCATGTTAGCGATCTCGCATTCCTCATGGCCTTGAAATGTGCTGTAGTTGATATCCCCTTCGGTGGTGCAAAGGGAGGTGTGGCTGTTGATCCAAGAGAACTGACACGTGCAGAGCTCGAACTCGTCACAAGGGCCTTCATCCGGGAGATAGCAGACTTCATTGGACCATTCAAGGACATCCCGGCGCCGGATGTCTACACCGATGAAAAGGTTATGGTATGGATACTGGATGAGTTCGAACATATAAAGAGGGAGCATCTGCCTGCAGCCGTGACAGGCAAACCGGTCGGACTGGGCGGCATAGCAGCGCGGCAGTATTCGACTTCACTTGGGGGGATTTATGTCCTTGAATCGGCCATGGAGAAACAGGGCCTGAAGAATGAAGATCTGCGCGTGGCTGTACAGGGATTCGGCAATGTGGGCGAAAACGCCGCGCGCATCCTGCACGAAATGGGATTCAGGGTCATCGCGGTGAGCGACTCAAAGGGTGGAATAATAAATCCTGACGGGCTGGATATACCGGCCGCGATCAGGCACAAGAAGGAAAGAGGCGTACTTCAAGGCTTCCCCGGTACGAAGGAAATAACGAACATGGAGCTCCTGACCTGCGACTGTGATGTCCTTATCCCGGCCGCAATGTCGGCGCAGATCGATGAACACAACGCTAACGACGTCAGGGCGGGGATTGTTCTGGAACTTGCCAACGCTCCAACCACGCGTGAGGCGGATGAAATCCTGCGCAGGCGTTCTGTAACTGTCATTCCCGATGTACTGGCAAACGCAGGTGGTGTTGTCGGAAGCTACTTCGAGTGGATTCAGAACATCAGCAATGACTACTGGGAGCATGAAAAGGTGCTGGAGCGGCTGAAGAGTACGATGAAAAAGGCATTTGATGATGTCTATTCAGGCGCACGCAAGGATGACTCTACAATGCGCAAGGCGGCCTATAAGATAGCGGTCAGGCGCATCCTTCAGGCCGAAAGGTTGCGGGGTAATCTCTGACAGGGAAGGACGGCGAGACATGCCGAAGACATCGGACCTTCTTGTAAGGGCGCTCGAAAAGGAAGGAGTAAAGTATATATTCGGGATCCCCGGCGAAGAGAATCTCGATTTCCTTGAGTCTGTCCGCAGCTCCTCTATTAAACTCATCATCACACGTCACGAACAGGCGGCGGGCTTTATGGCCGCAACGTACGGCCGCCTCACGGGCGAGCCAGGGGTCTGTCTCGCGACGCTGGGACCCGGCGCCACCAATCTCGTAACGGCCGCTGCCTATGCGCAGCTTGGGGGCATGCCCATGATCATGATTACCGGACAGAAGCCGATCATGCACAGCAAGCAGGGCCGGTTCCAGATAGTTGACGTGGTCGAGATGATGAGGCCGCTGACAAAGCTGTCGCGGCGGATCGTGCATGGACACACTGTGGCCGCCGCGGTTAGGGAGGCATTCACACTGGCTGCTGCAGAGCGGCCCGGCGCGGCACATATCGAGCTGCCGGAGGACATCGCCGCTGAGGAGGCTGACGCGCCGCTCTACGACAGAAGCGATTGCAGGAGACCTGTGGCGGATTCCCTCTCGGTTCAGAGCGCTGTAGAACGGATCGAACGGGCGAGGACACCGCTCGTACTTATCGGTGCAGGCGCCAACCGCAAAAGGACACACGATGCGGTAAAGGCCCTTACAGAGAAGACCGGCATTCCATTTTTTACGACCCAGCTCGGCAAAGGGGTTATGGACGAACGATCCCCGCTCTGTCTCGGTACAGCGGCCCTTTCCAGCGGAGACTGCCTGCATGCAGCCATAGAATCGGCTGATCTGATAATAAACATTGGTCATGACATAATCGAGAAACCGCCTTTTTTTATGACGCGCGGGGGATTCGACGTGATATCGATAAACTTCTTCTCAGCCCATGTGGATGAAGTCTATTTCCCGCAGATCGAGGTCGTGGGCGACATATCGGACAGCGTAAGGAGGATTGCCGAAAAAATACAGAAACAGCCGCACTGGGATTTCGGGAATATAATGAATATCAAGGAGGCGCTCGATGCCGGAATAGAGGAGGCCGGACAGTGCAGGGATTTCCCGGTTCCGCCACCAGCCCTCGTCAATATCATACGCTCTGTAATGCCCCCCGACGGCATCATATCCCTGGATAACGGCCTGTACAAGATATGGTTTGCGAGAAACTACAGGGCATACGAGCCCAACACAGTTTTACTCGACAACTCGCTGGCAACTATGGGTGCGGGGCTTCCGGCCGCTATCGCGGCAAAGATTGTATTTCCGGAAAAAAAGGTCATGGCCGTATGCGGTGACGGTGGATTCATGATGAACTCGCAGGAGCTTGAAACCGCTGTCCGCCTGGGGCTTGATCTCGCGGTAATCGTGCTCAATGACGGCGCCTTCGGCATGATAAGATGGAAGCAGGCTGACAGGAGATATGAGGACTACGGACTGGATTTCGGCAATCCCGACTTCGTGAAATACGCCGAGAGCTACGGAGCCTCCGGGCACCGGGTCGGGAAGACACTCGAACTTCAGGGAATCCTGAATGAGTGCTTCGACAAAGGCGGTGTCCATCTGATAGATGTTCCGGTCGATTATTCGGCAAATGATGAGCTTCTCTACAAATGCATAAAGGGGGTCAGGATTAGCCCGGATAATTCACAAACCTGATTATCCTGGGAGGCATGGCGTGCACCAGGTGATAAGTAGTATGTGGTATGAGGTAGGTGAAAGGAAGTTGATTTGTAAAAAATAAGCTGTAAGGAGTAAGTGGTAGGTAGTATGTCAAAGGAAAATAATTTAAATAAATTTTCTTCCACTTACTTATCACATACCACTTATCCCTTATCACTGACTTTCGCCACACCTCCAGGGAGTTTATGAATAAAGAGGGTTAAAGGAGGCAAGTGATGTCTGATGAAATGCTGGAGGTAAAATCGCCCTATGATCTCCATACTATCAAGGAGATTCCGCTGACAACTGCCGGTGAAGCGGAGACGATGCTTGAAGAGACATACAGGCTTCACAGCGAGGGCACCGAGCGGCTGTCAAAGGCACGGCGTATCGAGATACTCAGGCGCTTCGGAAAACTGCTTCAGGACAGGGCGGAGTTCCTTGCCAGGCAGGCGGCCGAGGAGGGCGGCAAACCCCTTAAAGATTCCGTCATTGAGGTCAACAGGGCCATTAACGGCGTTGAGGTCGCCATCGCCGAGCTGTACAACATGCGCGGTACGGAGATTCCGATGGAACTGAACGCCGCATCTCTGGATCATATCGCCTATACAATGCTGGAACCCGCAGGCGTTGTATTCGCGATAAGCGCATTCAACCATCCGGTCAACCTGATTATTCATCAGGTCATACCTGCTGTTGCCACAGGCTGCCCGGTCATTGTCAAGCCCGCGGCGGCAACTCCCCTGTCATGTTTTTCTGTCGTAGAGATGCTCTACGAGGCGGGCCTGCCTGAGCAGTGGTGCAGGGCCATCGTCTGCGACAGGGAGGTCACGAACCGAATCGCTTCCGACGGCCGGATCGCCTTTCTGTCGTTTATCGGTTCGGCATCCGTGGGTTGGCGGCTAAGAAGCTCTCTTGCGCCGGGCGTCACGTGCGCCCTTGAGCATGGCGGGGCCGCACCGGTTATCATCGAACCGGACGCCGACATGGACGCATTCCTTCCGGGGCTTGTGAAGGGTGGATATTATCACGCAGGTCAGGTATGCGTATCAGTGCAGAGGGTTTTCGTGCACAAAGATATAATGGCCGAACTGAGCGGGCGCATGGCAGCTATGGTCAAAGACCTTAAGGTAGGAGATCCTTTAGAGGAGACCACCGATGTGGGACCGCTCATAAAGACAAAGGAAGTCTTGCGGGTGGATGAATGGGTGCGCGAGGCCGTTGCCGGCGGCGCCGAGCTGCTTTGCGGCGGCAGTCCGGTGGGGGAGACATGCTATGAGCCCACCCTGCTTGTCTATACGCCGCCTGAATCGAAATGCTCCACAGAGGAGGTCTTCGGGCCTGTGGTGTCGTTGTATGAATATGAGGATTTAGACCGGGCCATAGAGATGGCCAACAGCCTGCCGTTCAATTTTCAGGCTTCGGTTTATACCGCTTCCCTCAATACTGCTCAGGACTGTGTGAAACGTTTAAAGGCAAAGGCGGTCATGGTCAACGAACATACCGCATTCCGTGTGGACTGGATGCCCTTCGGCGGATCGGGTATGTCAGGGCTCGGTACCGGAGGGATCGGCTATTCCATGCGGGATATGTGCAGTGAAAAGCTGGTGGTGCTTCGGTGCTGATCATCGCATCTGCGCAAGACCGCTTTTCTTTGCGGCCTCTGCAACGGCATGTGCTACTGACGATACCACCTTTTTGTCGAAGATACTCGGTATGATGTAATCCTCGTGCAGCTCTTCGTCCTTTATCGTATGCGCTATCGCCCCGGCAGCCGCGAACTTGATTTCCTCGTTAACGCCCGTTGCCTTTACATCCAGCAGGCCGCGGAAAATGCCGGGAAAGCTTAGCATGTTGTTTATCTGGTTGGGATAATCTGACCTGCCCGTGGCCAGAATCTTTACTATCGGAAGCGCCTCTTCAGGCGATATCTCGGGTTCGGGGTTGGCAAGAGCAAAGACGATGGGGTTCTTCGCCATCCCTTTGATGTCATCCGCTGTTATAGTCCCGGGTCCTGACAGGCCAATGAAGACATGCGCCCCTTTGAGCGCGTCGCCAATCGTGCCCTTTATCCGGCGGGGGTTAGTCTGCTGAGCCAGCCTCTTTTTGTTTGCATCCATATGTCGGCGCCGTCCCCTGTATATGGTTCCCTCTCTGTCGCAGACTGACACATCACGGACTCCGTATGCAGAAAGCATACGCGCTGTTGCGGAGCCGGCAGCGCCAGCGCCTGCAACCACCACCCTGAGCCGGCCGATCTTTTTTCTCAGCAGCCTGCAGACATTTATCAAAGCGGCGAGGATAACCACGGCGGTCCCGTGCTGGTCGTCATGAATGACCGGTATCTTCAGGGACTTCCGGAGCCTCTCTTCGATTTCGAAACAGCGCGGCGCAGCAATATCTTCGAGGTTGATGCCTCCGAATGCCGGCGCGATGTTCTGAACCGTTGCCACGATGGCGTCCGGGTCTGTTGTGGAAAGGGCGATCGGAAAGGCGTCTATGTCGGCGAACTCCTTGAATATCATGGCCTTGCCTTCCATGACAGGCATGGCCGCATAGGGGCCGATGTTGCCCAGTCCCAAAACGGCCGTTCCGTCAGTGACGATCGCCACGGAGTTGCCCTTGATGGTGTACCGGTATGCATGATGTATATTTTTTCTGATATCCATGCATATACGCGCCACTCCCGGTGTGTACACCTTGGAAAGCTCGCTGCTGTCCCTGACAGGCATCCTGCTCCTGATGAGAATCTTGCCCCCTTCATGGGCGGTAAATGTCCTGTCCATCACTCGCAGCACGCGGACGCCCGGCACCTTCTGGATGGCTTTGACTATCTGCCGCTCATGCCTTTCGTCCGAGGCATCGACCGTTATGTCGCGGATGATCTTGCCCTTTTCCACGCGGACTATGTCCACAGAGCCGAAGTCGCCGCCTGCACTGCTGACCGCATTGGCGATCCTGGCGAACATGCCGATCCGGTTTTCGATCTCTACCCTTATGGTGATGCTGTAGCTTGGACTGTTTGCTCTCGTCATGACAGCTTTGCCTTTCTCTGGTTTAACTATAGCATATGTAGAGTATAGAGTTTAGCGGGAAAGGCGGGAAAAGGACAGTAGGGAGTAGGGGCATGGCGGTGCCACGCCCTGGAGCGAGAATGGCGGGAAGGGCGAGAAAAGAATAGAATTCAGTAGGGCGTAGGCGGTAGGCAGTACCCTTGAATCCCTGGCCCCTCGAATGCTTTGTAGAAGGGTAGAGGAGAGGAATCATCATCGTCGATTCACAGCAACACCTTGCGGGAATTTATGAATAAGAAGGGCTACATATGGATAACAGCTACGAGATAGTTGTAATATTAAAGCTGTGGTTCCGGACTGAGCTATGAGCAATTTGATCGAAAGCGCGCCCGGCAGAAAGATGATAATGGCCATATCAGGCCAGTTGATGATCCTCTTTGTCCTTGTCCATGCAGCCGGCAACCTGACCATCTTTTCGGGCGGGCTCAACAACTATGCGGCACGGCTTAATGCCCTTCCCGTCTTTCTCTGGGCTGTCAGGCTGCTTATGTCCGCCATGCTGGGGCTGCATGTATATTACGGCATCATCGTCACATTGGAGAACAGAAAGGCGCGCGGCGACAGTTACGCTGTGAGGCGCTATCTCGCCTCCACCTTTGCATCGCGCACTATGATATGGTCGGGCACGCTTATCGGATTTTTTATCATCTATCATCTTTTGCAATTCACCTTTCAGGTCATTCCACCCGGATCAGTAGCCATGGCAGTCGTCGATCAAGCCGGGCTTCCCGATGTGGCCGGGATGGTGGTGGAGGGGCTGCGCACAGTTACAGCATCTCTGATCTACATCACTGCACTGACAGCCCTGCTGCTTCACCTTATGCACGGCATTCAGAGCTCTTTTCAGACACTGGGCCTCAATAATGAGAGGACATTTTCGATGATAAGGCGCGCCGGGCTTGTTGCGGCGCTGATACTGTTTCTGGGATTTGTCTCCATACCTTTGCTCATAATGACCGGTCTGGTAAAAGGATGATTGCAGTATGATTCTTGACGGAAAGATTCCATCAGGGCCTCTTGCAGAGAAGTGGGGCAGGCGCAGACAGGAGATGAAGCTCGTCAGTCCGGCGAACAAGAGGCGGTACAGGATTATAGTTGTGGGCACCGGACTTGCCGGGGCATCTGCGGCGGCCACGCTCGGTGAGCTGGGTTACAATGTGGATGTCTTCTGCGTTCAGGACAGCCCGCGGAGGGCCCACAGTATCGCGGCTCAGGGAGGGATCAACGCGGCAAAGGACTATCCGGGCGACGGCGACAGCATCTTCCGCCTCTTTTACGATACGATCAAGGGCGGGGATTTCCGGTCGAGGGAGGCCAATGTCTACAGACTCGCCGCCATCAGCAACAACATAATAGACCAGGCGGTGGCGCAGGGCGTGCCCTTTGCCCGTGACTACGCGGGTTATCTCGAAAACAGGTCATTCGGCGGAGCCCAGGTCTCACGCACTTTCTATGCCCGCGGTCAGACCGGCCAGCAGCTCCTCCTGGGGGCGTATGCCGCGCTGTCGCGTCAGGTCAGGTCAGGCAATGTGCGGCTTCATCCACGCTCCGAGATGCTCGACCTTGTGGTTGTCGATGGAGAGGCAAGGGGGATAACGGTCAGGGACCTTGTGTCGGGAAGGATATATCCTGTGGCAGGCGATGCAGTCTGCCTCTGCACCGGCGGCTATGCCAATGTGTTCTATCTCTCGACCAATGCCATGGGCTCAAATGTAACGGCCGCCTACCGGGCATACAAAAAGGGCGCTTTTTTCGCCAATCCATGTTATACGCAGATTCATCCCACATGTATTCCGGTAGCAGGAGACCATCAATCAAAGCTGACCCTCATGTCCGAATCCCTGAGAAACGACGGCAGGGTATGGGTGCCGCTCAAAAAGGGTGACAGCCGGGCGGCCGCTGATATCCCTAAACATGAGAGGGACTATTTTCTTGAACGCAAGTATCCCGCTTTCGGGAATCTTGCCCCGCGTGATATAGCATCAAGGGCGGCCAAAGAGGTGTGCGATGAAGGTCGTGGAGTGGGGCCGGGTGGAAGGGGTGTATATTTAGACTTCGAAGACTCGCTGAAGCGTCTCGGTGAGGATGTTATTCGGCAGAGATACGGCAACCTCTTCGAGATGTATGAGAGGATAACCGGTGAGGATGCCTACAGGCAGCCGATGCGGATATATCCCGCGCCGCATTATACGATGGGCGGCCTGTGGGTGGATTACAATCTGCAGAGCAGCATACCCGGCCTGTTCGTGCTTGGAGAGGCCAATTTTTCCGACCACGGAGCCAACCGCCTTGGAGCAAGCGCGCTGATGCAGGGACTCGCCGACGGATATTTCATCATACCCCATACCATAGCCGACTATCTTGCCCGCATGACACCTGGAGGCGTAACCGAAGACCATAGTGAGTTCAAGCAATCGGTGGAGGAGGCCACGTTGAAAATAAAGAGTCTCCTTTCCACGGACGGTAAAAAAACGGTCAGCGAGTTTCATCGTGCCCTTGGCAGGATATTGTGGGATTATGCCGGCATGGCAAGGAGCAGGGAGGGACTCGAAAAGGCGCTCGGGCTGATTCTACAGTTGCGAGAGGAGTTCCGGAGTAATCTGATCGTTCCGGGCAGAGCGCGGGACCTCAATCAGGAACTTGAAAAGGCGGGCAGGGTCGCCGACTTTCTGGAGTTTGCCGATCTGCTTGTCCGTGACGCCCTGCATCGGAATGAATCATGCGGCGGACATTTCAGGGTCGAATATCAGACAGAGGACGGTGAGGCGCTCAGGGACGACGATAACTTCTGCTATGTGGCGGCGTGGGAATATAAAGGGCCGGATCAGGAACCGGTACTTCATAAGGAACCCCTGAATTTCGAAAACGTAAGGCCCGACGTAAGGAGCTACAAGTAATGAATCTTACTCTTTACATATGGCGGCAGAAAGGCCCCGGTGACAGAGGCAGGCTTCAGAAGATTGAGGCACGGGATATCAGCGCAGACATGTCCTTTCTTGAGATGCTGGATGTTGTCAATGAAGAGCTAATCAGGGCCGGCGAGGAGCCGGTGGCCTTTGACCATGACTGCAGGGAGGGGATTTGCGGAGCCTGCTCACAGGTGATAAACGGAGTGCCTCACGGGCCGCGTGAGAAAACCACCGTCTGCCAGTTGCATATGCGGCACTTCAATGACGGCGACTCTATCTATATCGAACCCTGGCGTGCCCGGGCATTCCCTGTGGTCAGGGACCTCATAGTTGACCGAAGCGCCCTTGATTCAGTGATACAGGCGGGCGGATATATCTCCGTCCATACCGGTGGCGTGCCGGAGGCAAATGCCGTGCTTATCCCGAAGGAAGATGCCGAGACCGCGATGGATGCTGCCGAATGTATCGGTTGCGGGGCATGTGTCGCGGCCTGCCCCAACGGCTCGGCCATGCTCTTTACAGCGGCAAAGGTATCGCATCTGGCATCGCTTCCGCAGGGAAGGGTCGAGGCGGCGCGCCGCGTATGCATGATGACAGAGGAGATGCTGAAGCATGGGTTCGGTCATTGCTCGAACCACTATGAATGCGAGGCCGCCTGCCCCAAGGGCATCAAGGTCTCGTTCATCGCAAGGCTGAGCCGGGAATTTTTTAAGGCTATAGTAAGCAGCAGGGAGTAGGCAGAAACAGTAATGCTGATTGCTGAAGAGCGGGAAAAGCGGGAATGGCGGGAAATGAAGAGCAGGTTAACCCTGTCATGATTCTTCGATAGTAAAAAATATTTGCAATTATGGGATGGGCGGATTATGATTGTATTCATAATCTGTTGCAAAGGAGGGGCTGGTCACTCTGATTATTTTTTCCTCTCCGCATACCATTAAACCTTCGTCCGAAAGGAGGGCGTATCATGAAGAAGGGTTTTCTGACGGTTATCGTTGCGTCTCTGTTTGTTCTCGGTCTGACGGCTGCCGCTGTTCAGGCTGCGGATACGGTCAAGGTGGGAGTTATCCTGCCACTGACAGGGAAGCATGCCAAATTCGGTGAAATAGAAAAACAGTCGTTTATGATGGCTGAAGAGGAAATAAACGCAGCTGGCGGCATCAATGGCAAGGACTTAGAGTTTCTTATCGAGGACACGCAGGGCAAACCTGATGTAGGGCGTTCGGCAGTTGAGAAACTCATAACTCAGGACAGGGTCGTCATGATCGGAGGGGGATACAGTTCGTCTGTCACATATGCTGCGGCAGGTGTGGCCCTGAACAAGGGGTTTCCATTTCTCGTCAACACGGGCTCCGCTGACAAGATCACCCAGCCGTCGTCATTCACTCCAAGCGGTCAGAGGGCCGAGGGGCTGAAGAAGAAACTGAAAAAGGCTAAAGACGCCGCCAAGAAGAAAAAGCTTAAAAAGCAGATAGCAAAGCTCGAAAAACGTGCAGAGAAAGAGGCGAAACAGCTCATGAAACGCTTTGCCATCTTCAGGCTCAACCCGCCTGTGAGTGAATATGCAAGCGGTCTCGAGGGGTTCCTCGATAAGGTTGTCAAACCAAAAACAGCGGTTATCCTCCATGAAAACAGTCTCTTCGGCACAAAGGGAGCATCCGCTTTCGAGAAGAGCTGCAAGAAGCTCGGCATAAAGGTTCTCATGCGGGAGAGCTACGACGCGGGCGCCGTTGACTTTAAGCCGCTGCTGTCAAAGGTCAAGGAGGCTGATCCGGATGTAATCTACATGGTTTCATACCTTATGGATGCTTCGCTCCTTATGAACCAGTCGATGGAGCTGAAGATGAACCCCAGGCTCTTCGCGGGCGCTGCGGCCGGCTTCACGCTTCCGGAGTTTCAGAAGAACACCGGCAAGGCCTCGGAGAAAGTCGTCTCGGCCACGCTCTGGCATCAGTCGCTGTCGATCCCCGGTGCAAGGGTATACTATGACAAGTTCGTCAAGAGATACAAGAAACCCACAGAGTACCACGGCGCAGAGGCCTATGCCGCCGCCTATGTGATAGCGGATGTGCTTAAAAGGGCTAAGTCATATAACCCCGAGGGTATCAGAAAGGCCCTTTCCGAGACCGATATGATGACGGTCTTCGGCCCCGTAAAGTTCACTTCATACGGCAAGAAGATCAACCAGAATAAACTCGAGACCTACGTAGTCCAGTGGATAAACGGCAAGCTCGAGATGATCTGGCCCCAGAACCTTGCCAAGGTAAAATACGTTTATCCGGTCGACTGGATAAAAGAGAGACAGTAGTTCGGTCAAAAGGGATCAGAGGGCAGCGCATGGAATTGTCTGCCCCTGATCCCTTAACCTTCGACCCTGAATCCTGATATCATGGACCTTTTTCTACAGACACTTGTATCCGGATTTTTAAAGGGCGGTCTTTATGCCCTCATAGGAATCGGGATGACCCTGATCATGGGAGTCATGGGCATCATCAACCTTGCACATGGACAGTTGATGATGGTTGCCATGTATGTGACCTTTACCTGTTTTCTTTACCTGGGCATAGACCCCTATGTCTCTCTCCTGATAAGTATGCCCGTTCTGTTTGTCCTGGGTATGCTCCTTCAGAAGTACCTGCTTAATCCTCTTATCAGGACCGACACTATCCTGCCGGAAAATCAGGTACTGATGACAGTGGGAATCGGTATGGTGCTGACCGAACTCATGCGTTTCATTTTTACATCAGATTACAAGTCGGTCAAGACGTCCTATTCGAATGCAACATACTTTCTTGGTGATATATCGTTCAGTGTTCCGCTGATGATAGACATGGTGTTTGTTATCCTTTTGACCGTCGCTCTTTTCTGGTTTCTGAACAGAACCGATATTGGCAAATCCATCAGGGCTGTAGCCCAGGACAAGGAGGCGGCTCTGCTTATGGGGGTGAATTCAGAGAAGATCACATTCATTACTTTCGGCATGGGGGCCGCTCTTGTGGCAGCGGCAGGGACATTGCTTATCCCGGTCTACTACCTCTTTCCGGACATAGGCGGTGAGTTTACTCGAAGGGCATTCGTCATTACGATCCTCGGCGGGCTGGGCTCAACGGTGGGGGCAATATTCGGAGGGATCACGCTGGGGCTTGCGGAGGCCTTCGGCGCGACTTATGTTGGAATGGAGTTTGAGGATTTTATCGGACTGGTTATTTTCATTCTCGTACTGCTGTTTTTACCGGGAGGCTTTAAGAGGATTTTAAAAATATAATGAACTTTAAAAAGAGTATCCCTCTCATTGCACTTGCCGGACTGATACTGTTTCCCCTTGCGGTAAGGAACGATTATTATCAGCACCTGATGATCCTAGTCCTCATGTGGGTCGTTATAGGCTCAGCATGGAATCTTATAGCGGGCTATACGGGACAGGTCTCGTTCGGAGATGCTGCGTTCTTCGGGACCGGAGCATACACTGCGGGACTGCTTGTGTCGCATTTAGGATGGTCCGCATGGTGGGGCCTGATCCTCGGCGGCACTACAGCGTCTCTTATTGCTCTTCCTTTCGGGTGGATATGTTTCAGGTTGCGGGGGGCTTATTTTGCACTTGCCACGCTGGCGCTGAACGAGATCATGCGGCATACGGCCACGATATGGGAGGACTTCACCGGCGGCATGGTGGGTGTCCTTATCATGCAAAGTTTCATATCAAAGCTCCCTTACTACTACATCGCGCTTGCCCTTGCTGTTATTACGCTCATAACGATCAGAATCGTCATGCGCTCGAAACTCGGTTATTACTTCCTCTCGATCCGTGAAGATCAGGACGCTGCCGAAAGCCTTGGAATAGATACACATCACTACAAGATGATATCGCTCGTCATCGCTGCGGCGCTTACGGGCGTAGCTGGCGCGCTCTATATGAACTACATGGGCTTCATAGATCCCCATGTCGTATTTTCGCTGCACGACATATCTATAATGGCGATACTCGTGGGAATAGTGGGCGGTGTGGGCACTCAGTACGGCCCCGCTGTAGGCGCCTTCATCATGGTTGCGGTGCAGGAGATGTTCAGGACCGGAGGCTTTGGTTTGCTGGCGTATCTCGGGAAGGCGAGTGGCTCTGATGCGGTCCTGAGGGTTACCGACCTTATAAGGGAGGCTCACGTTATGGGATTCGGCATACTGGTGGTGCTGACCATTCTCTTCATGCCTAACGGTTTTGTCGGTGACTGGCACAAGATAGCAAGACTCTTTACGAGGAGGCCTTAGCATGAGTTTTCTCAGGCTGGACAGGGTAGTTAAGAACTTCGGGGGCCTGACCGCAATCAACGATGTCAGTTTTGAAGTCGGCGAGGGCGAGATCGTCGGCCTTATAGGTCCTAACGGTGCCGGTAAAACCACGATCTTTAATGTCATTAACGGCTTCTACAGCCCGTCGCGGGGCGCAGTATATTTCAGAGACAGACGCATATCGGGCATGAAACCCCATCGGATATGCAGATCCGGTATAGCAAGGACGTTTCAGGTCGTGAAGCCTTTGCAGAGGCTCAGCGTCCTTGACAATGTTATAGCATCGGCATTCGTCCAGGCCGGGACACATCGCAGGGCCGGAGAGATCGCCATAGAAACGCTTAAGTTCACGAATCTCTATGACGACAGGGATGTGATTTCAAAAGGCCTGCCACTGGGCAAGCGCAAGAGGCTCGAGATTGCGCGCGCCCTTGCAACAGGGCCGTCGCTGCTTCTGCTTGACGAGTCCTTTGCAGGGCTTAATCCCTCGGAACTGAATGAGTCTATAGAGATAATACGAAGGATCAGAGAGAGAGGAATCACGATTCTGATAATCGAACATCATATGAAAGTGATAATGTCGATCTCGGACAGGATAGTGGTGCTGAATTATGGTGAAAAGATCGCTGAGGGCCCTGCCGCCGAGATCGGACAGAATCCGGTCGTTATAGAGGCATATCTGGGAGAGGCGCATAATGGGAGTTAAGAGTTTGGAGTTTAGAGTGTGGAGTCTAGCGTTAAGTAGGTGAGTGGAATCGAGATTGAAGTTAGAATCTGGTGCAGGGTAAAGGTTAATAAAATAGTATGCTTGAAGTCAGGAACATAGATGTTTATTACGGCGATGTCCAGGTCATAAAAGATATCTCGTTTACCGTCGGCCAGGGTGAAGTAGTGGCCCTCATCGGGGCCAACGGAGCAGGCAAATCCACGACCCTGAAGACGATATCAGGCCTGTTGAGGCCTAAAAAAGGGGAGATCCTCTTTGAGGGCAGGCCTATTCATGATGTAAAGCCATACAACCTGATCGAGCTGGGTATCGCCCATGTGCCTGAGGGAAGGCGACTATTTCCGGATATGTCGGTAGAGGAGAATCTCGATATGGGATCGTTGAAGGGAGAGGCGAAAGAGCGACGGGAAGAGACAAAGGAGATGGTTTTCATTCTATTCCCGAGGCTGAGGGAACGGAGAAGGCAGCATGCCGGCACACTCAGCGGCGGAGAGCAGCAGATGGTGGCTGTAGGACGTGGTCTCATGTCGAGGCCCAGACTTCTTATGTTCGATGAACCGTCCCTGGGGCTTGCGCCGATCCTTGTAAGAGAGATATTCGATGTAATAAGCAGGATACGCTCGGAAGGCACAACGGTGCTCATAGTGGAGCAGAATGTGCGTCAGACACTCGGGATAGCCGACCGGGCGTATGTACTCGAGACAGGGAAGGTAGTAATGGAGGGGAGTGGTGCTGAACTGCTCGGCAATGAACACGTCAAGACCGCATATCTTGGCGTCTGAGGCTATAAGGAGTCTGCCATGTATGTTTCGGACTGGATGAAGAAAAAGGTAATTACCGTGTCTCCTGATGACAGCATTTCCGAGGCGGCCCGTCTTGCCACTGACAACGGCATTAAACATCTGCCCGTCTTAAGGAACGGCAAAATCGCCGGGATTCTCTCCGATCGGGACATCAAGGAATACGTTCCATCCCGCGCGACATCGCTCGACGTATACGAGCTTCACTATCTGCTTTCCAAGACAAGGGTGAAAGAAGTAATGAAGAAGAAGGTCTTCACTATCGGCCCGGACACTCCGATAGAGGAGGCGGCACTGATAATGTATGACAACGACATAGGCTGTCTGCCGGTGGTTGAACGGGGGCGCCTTGTCGGGATCATATCGGACCGGGACATCTTCCGGGTTCTGATTGATATTACGGGCGTACGGCATGGGGGCCACAGGGTATATGTGACAGTTCAGGACAAACCAGGTTCGATCAGGGATGTGGCCGATATAGTCCGCAAGCATGGCTTTGCCCTGCAGAGTATACTTACATCGTACGAGGATGTCCGGAAGGGATACAGGCATTTGGTAGTCAGGACCAAGGGCAGGGGAGGCTTTCAGCGGATGCAGGTGGAGCTCGAAGAAAACTTCAAAGACATAAAGATCAAGAAGGGCTGATGATTAGACGGTCACAGCTTTCGGAGAAACTTCCCGGGTATCGCCTGTGGTAAAACTTGTGTCATTCTTCATTCCTACGTCTTTTTCAAGCCTGAACCAGTCTGTAAGTTCCTGAAGCTCGGTGGCCAGAGCTGCAAGGCGGTCGGTTGCCTCGTTGATCCTGGCAACCGCATTTTCTGATTGTTTTGCCACATTGGCGATGTTTTCCATTGACGACGATACCTCTGTCACTGCCGATGACTGCTCTTCAGCGGACCGGGCGATCTGTTCCACTACCTCGAGGCAGCGGCTCGAGGCCTGAACTATACGGTCAAGAGATTCATTGGCCTTCTCAGCGAGCCTGATGCCCTCTTCAGCCTTCTGTCTGCCTTCATTCAGGCTTGCGACTGAGGCGGCAGTGTCTTCCTGTATCTTTCTGATCATGACCGATATCTCACCCGTAGCGCTGGTGGTTTTTTCAGCCAGCTTCCGTACCTCGTCCGCGACGATTGCGAACCCCCTTCCATGTTCTCCCGCCCGGGCGGCCTCTATCGCCGCATTCAGTGCAAGAAGATTGGTCTGATCTGCTATATCGTTTATCACATGAATGATCTTACCTATCTGTTTGCTGTTTTCGGCGAGTTCGGTGGTGGTATCTACGAAGTTTTCTATGCTTCCTGCGACATCAACAATGCCGGCGACTGTCTTGTTGACGATATCCTTGCCGGATTCGGCCATCGAAAAAGACTCTCTTGCGGCTCCGGAAGCATTGCCGGCGTTTTCGGCAACATCCCTGATGTTTGCGGACATCTGGTTCATGGCGCTCAGGGTCTGATCTGTATAATCGACCTGCTCTCT
>CAZZGC010000006.1:27175-35275 GCA_964653915.1 uncultured Thermodesulfovibrio sp. | reverse complement strand
TTTCCGTGCCACTGTGTATAGTCCGGCGCCTGCATCGATGCGGCATGACGTACACGCCGTCCTTCGTGATGCCAGAGTTCAAACCATGTGTAGTCGATCTTCTGTGAGAACTTTGCGTACTCTTTGCCCTTGACGGCCTTCAGCACCTCGGTGGCCTTCTTGTATAACTGAAGCCCGGGCTTGGCCCACTTGTCGTTATAAAGATGGAGCTGAGCTTCATACTGTGTGTAGAAAGATTCTATGAAGTTCCCGTTATGGCAGTTGATGCATACTTTCTCCATATTCTTCTTCCTCATGTCACCCGTAATTTTTGCCGAGTCAAGGTTCCACCTTTTGTCCGTCTCATGAGCAAGTTTGATGAGTGGCGGCCTGTTGTTCCACTTTATCCTGAGCCCTACATTATGGGTTACAGGCATATCGGGGGTTGCGGACATGTGGCAAGTCGCACATGTAGGCGCAGCAGAATAATCCTCCCCTACCACCCATTTTGGTGAGTCAAGGTTCATCCTGTCCTTGTTGGCGTAGTAGTTGATACCGTGTTTGGACTCTTTGTATATCTCGATCTGGGGATGATCCGGTCCCATGTGGCACTTCCCGCAGTTTTCGGGCTGTCTTGCCTGCGCCACGGAAAATTCATGCCGTTGATGGCAGGCTGTGCAGCTCCCCTCGCTGCCGTCGGGATTCACCCTTCCCATCCCGGTGTTTGGCCATGTCGCCGGATCGAGCGATCCGTCCTTGTTGACCCTGACAACCGAACCGTGGCACTGCCAGCAGCCGTTGACAGCCGCAGCCGAAATCCCTTCAGGAAAGCCGGCCGTCTTCATACCGTTATTGCCCTCCACTACTTCGGCCAGAATGTTATCCAGAGAACCCATGATTCTGCCGGCCTTCGAGTGATGCGAGTTAATGAACTCATCTGTCTCCTTCACATGGCATTTGCCACAGTCTTTCGGGGAGACTATTACCGAGATGTACATGCCCTCATGTTCAAACGCGTCCGGCTCACCCTTTGAGGCGCCGTGACATTCGTAACAGCCCACATTGGCTCTGAAGTGTTTACTGTATCCCCACTGCTGGTATATGTTGACATTTAACTCCTTATGGCACTGTACACACTCGCTACTCTCCTTCGAAAGGTTTTTAGGGATTTTTACGGCGGTCGCCGCCATCGCATAAGACGCGAAGACTACTGATGTCACGGCCAGAACCGTTAAAATGAATATCTTTTTCATCTCTCTCCTCCTTACTGGTTAAAATGTGTTACCCGTCCGCTCTTTCATCACCTCCTTCGGATCGGGTACTGCTCTAAATTCGACCCTCATTTTCGGGGCTTTCTATATGATGATAGGCACGGCTGATATCTGAGACCCCACGGATTCCCTTCAACATTGAAATCAATCTCTTCTCCACTGCCTCCGAGTCTGCTCTTATCACCGCTATAATCCTCCTCTCATCAAGCATACCGCCGACCTCGATCCCGGCTATCCCGGAAAGGGCCACTTCTACTTCTTCAGCCATCCCAAGTTCCGTAATTACAACTATTCCCGACACGATCACAATCCCGACTTCCCCCCTTTTTCCATTCTTAGCACGGGCCCTCGCCGTTTATCTCTTCCTGAATTGAAAGTTACCAGATTGTTCTGTAAATAGGGTGTTAATCTTTGTAAAGGAAATGTAAATCCGAAGATCAGCCCCCGAAGCGGTATCCGGCTCCGGGTACGGTGTGAATATAACGTGGATGAGATGGGTCTTTTTCTATTTTCTGCCTGAGGTGCTGGACGTGAACGTCGATGACACGGCTCCAGGAATAGATCCCCGACTCCTTCCAGATGCTTTTGCGGATGCGTTCTCTGCTGAGAACTTCATCGGCATGACGCATGAGAAAACAGAGAAGTTCGTATTCCTTCGGAGTGAGATCTACTTTCCGCCCCGAAACCGTAACGAGCCTTTTCTTGTGGTCGACCCTGATTTTCCGGTAAACAAGAATCTCTTCTTTGTCAGTCTGCTCAGACCTCCTGAGACATGCCCTTATCCTTGCCAAAAGTTCCAGCGTCTCGAATGGCTTTACAACATAATCATCGGCCCCGCTCTCAAGGCCCAGTACCTTGTCCGATACCTTGTCACGAGCCGTAAGCATGATCACGGGCACCTGCGGATGTGCCTTCCTGATGTCACGGCAGATATCGATTCCATCCCTGTCCGGCAGCATCAGATCAAGCAGAATGATATCAGGCAGCATGCTGCCGAGAATCTCCTCTGTGGAAGCCCAGGAATCGGCGGTGACAACATCATACCCGTGAAGTTCCAGGTTTGCCCTGAGCACCTTCAGTATGTCATGGTCATCATCAATTGCAAGGACTTTTACCGGCATCTTCCCCCTCCCGTTCTTGTTCAGACTCTTTCCCGCCGACCACGGGAATCCTTATATGAAAGCGGCTGCCTTGCCCGTCCCGGCCATCTCCGGCAATTATCGTTCCGTGATGGGCTTCCACTATGCCGCGACAGATAGCCAGCCCCAGTCCGGTCCCCTTTCTCCGGCCAATCGTATAGAACTTATCGAATATTTTTTCACGAATCTCCACCGGAATCCCCGGCCCTTCGTCTTCAACTACGATATCAGTAAATCCATCTCTGTTCTCAACCGCTATCGAGATCCGCCCCTTTTCAGGACTGAATTCAATTGCATTCGAGAGCAGATTCACTATCACCTGCCTCATCCTGTCTTCATCTACCTCGGCATGGACCTCTTGGGGTGAGACTATCTCGAATGTAACCCCTTTTTCCATGGCAACAGACTGGAGACTGATTATGATTTCCTTGATCAGAGATACCATATCCGTGCGCGACCGCTCAAGGTCGAACATACCTGACTCTATCCGCTCAAGGACAAGGGTATCATTCACCATGCTGGTTATCCGGTCTGCATTGTTTTTAACGACATTCAGAAACTCCTTGATATCTTCATCCCCGGAACCATCAAGCATGCCCGACAGCCGGGCGGTAATATAATCCATCGCGCCCTTGATGGACGTCATAGGCGTTCTCAGTTCATGCGAGATCTTTGCTATAAAGTCCGATTTTTTTTCATTCAGCGCAGCCAGTTTTTCGTTTGCTTCAGCAAGGTCTCTGGTTGCATTGCGCACTTTTTTCTCCAGCTCGTCATGATATATGTTGAGGGATTTTGACATCTCGGCAAATGACATGCTCAGGTCCTCAAGCTCATCGCCTGTCCTCTGTATCTCGGTTCTACCCATATCCCCTTTAGTAAAAGCCTCTATGGAAGACTGGAGCCTCTTTACCGGCCTGATTACGAGTTCCTTCATCATTACGAACAGAAAAACCACCAGAACAGACAAAGTAGTAATGCTTACCACGATCAGGGTACGTTGTTCTGACGAATACTTTGCCAGAATATCATCCATCGGGATCGATACGCTGATACCACCACGCACATCGCCCTCGCTGTAGCCCTGAGATGCATGGCAGTTCAGACAGGGTTTCTCGATATACAGCGGTGCCATATAGCGGTAATAGCTGGAGGTTCCCTGCCGGAATACACCGGCTGCCTCGGTCTTACCGTTCTCAAAGGCCAGGAGGGCATTCCTCTCGAATTCATCGGGTGCGTTTGCGGGATTTACCAGCTTGAGGCTGGTTATATTGAACCAGTACAGGCCCTTTCTCCGTGCATACTGCGACAGTTCCTTGGTAACCATTGCCGGACTTTCCTTCAGATACCGCCTTCCTTTTATATCCTCGATCTCTGGATCCTGAAGAAAAGGGCTTGGCTTCATCATCGGACCGCTTTCGACAAAGATGCCCCCATGATCGGCTATCCACTTTCTTGTAAGAACAATCTGAGCAAAGAGCGTCCTGGCCTGGGAATGCAACTGTTCCATCATGAACGCCCTATCCTTTAATGACACAAGGTGCAGGGAAGCGCCCATCACAATCCCCAGAACAACCGCCGTACCGATAACGAACTTCAGGCTGAGGCTCAGCCTGATCGCACGGAACTCGGCTGCAAGACCTGAAATCCATCTTAACAGCATCTGTTTTCACTCTCTGCCATAAGTTAGTTACAAGCTAAATTCTAAGCTCAAAAAGCTGCCACGTCAAACCAGAGGCATCTCACTTTATTTTATGATACAATGCTGGCAGGGAGGAAAAGTCACATTTACCAGTTCTTTACAGAATTTAACAGCATATTTACATAAATCTCTGCTATTTTCATGAAAGAGGATGGAGCAGTATCAGAAAATCTGCTGGATAGTTTTATCAACTGCTTGAATTTCAAATTTAAGCTTTTTATCTGAAGATCTGAAATTTGAAATTTGAGGTTTTGAAAGGAGGCCCACCATGAAATTCTCAAGAAGGGATTTTCTTAAGACGACAGCAGCCGTTAGCGCCGCTACAGCCCTCGGTATTGCTGTCCCGGAAGAAATGAAGGCTGCCGCCAGGAAGACCCAGAAGGGATGGCGATGGGACAAGGCGGTCTGCCGGTTCTGCGGTACAGGCTGCGGGATCATGATCGCCACAAAAAACGACATGATCGTTGCAGTGAAAGGTGATCCACTTGCGCCGGTCAATATGGGGCTGAACTGTATAAAAGGATACTTCAACGCAAAGATCATGTACGGTGCGGACAGACTCACCGACCCCCTGATGCGAATGAATGAAAAGGGAGAGTTCGACAAGAAGGGGAAGTTCAGGCCCGTCACATGGCAGAGGGCATTTGATGAAATGGCCCGGCAGTTCAGGAAGTACTATAAAGAACTCGGTCCCAAGGGCGTAGCCATATTCGGTTCGGGTCAGTATACGATCATGGAAGGCGTGGCCGCAGTAAAACTCATGAAGGCCGGCTTCAGGAGCAACAATATCGATCCTAACGCCCGTCACTGCATGGCCAGTGCTGTTGTAGGATTCATACAGACATTCGGAATAGACGAACCTGCCGGCAACTATGACGATATGCACTATGCCGACACAATCGTTCTCTGGGGCGCCAACATGGCGGAAATGCATCCTATCCTCTGGTCCAAGATCACCGACAGAAAGCTGAGCAAACCGGACTGGGTAAAAGTAATAAACCTCTCTACGTACACGAACAGATGCTCGGGACTTGCCGATATGGAGATTATCTTCAAGCCCAACACGGATCTTGCAATACTCAACTACATAGCAAGAGAAATCGTGTACAACAGACCGGAAGCAATCGACTGGGACTTTGTCAACAAAAACTGTATCTTCGCCACCGGACCGGTTGATATCGGTTATGGCATGAGATCGAACGTCGAGCATCCGTCACTGAGCAAAAAGGAGCGTGAAACAGTCAGACGACAGATATCCAGGACTCTCACCGAAGCTGAAGCCCACGGCATGAAGGCCCTCGGAATGAAAGCCGGTCAGAAGATGGATATGAAGAACACGAAAAAACCGGTTAAACACTGGGCTATCAGCTTTGCGGATTTCAAGAAGGGACTTGAACCCTACACCCTGGATTATGTGGCAAGGCTGGCTAAGGGAGATCCGGATGAATCACTAAGTGAGTTCAAAAAGAAGCTCGTTAAGCTCGTCGATTATTACGTTGACAAAAAAAGGAAAGCAACGAGCTTCTGGACAATGGGTTTCAACCAGCATGTAAGAGGATCATGGGTTAACGAACAGATCTATATGGTGCACCTCCTGCTCGGCAAGCAGTCCCAGCCCGGTAACGGGGCGTTCAGCCTTACAGGGCAGCCGAGCGCATGCGGTACGGCCAGGGAGGTTGGAACATTTGCTCACAGACTTCCTGCAGATATGGTTGTCTTCAATTCCAAACACAGGGCCAGAGCCGAGAAGATCTGGAAGCTGCCTGAAGGGACATTGAATCCTGTTGTTGGCTCACACTATGTAAAAATCGTCAGGGATATGGAAGACAACAAGATAAAATGGGCATGGGTTCAGGTTTGCAATCCATGGCAGAACATGCCCAATCTGAATCACTGGATAAAGGCCGCAAGGGAGATGGACAACTTCATAGTCGTATCCGATGCCTATCCAGGCATCTCGGCCAAGGTGGCCGACCTGATACTCCCGAGCGCGATGATATTCGAAAAATGGGGGGCCTACGGGAATGCGGAACGCAGAACGCAGCACTGGAAACAGCAGGTCACGCCCATAGGAAATGCAATGTCCGACACATGGCAGATAGTTGAGTTTTCGAAAAGATTCACGATTGGTGAGGTCTGGAAATCACACCGTATAAATGATAAAGTCACCCTGCCTGATGTGCGCAGAAAAGCTGCCGCAATGGGATACAAGGAGTCGGACACTCTGTATGATATTCTCTTTGCCAACAGTGAGGCCAGATCCTATAAGTGGCCCGACCCGGTTGGTGAAGGATTCCCTAACTCGGAAGCCGAAGGCGACAAGAGAAATGTTGAAGGATTTAAAGGCTACGGCTTTTTCATCCAGAAATACCTGTGGGAAGAATACAGAAAGTTCGGTAAGGGTAATGGACACGACCTTGCCTACTTTGATATCTATCATAAGGTCAGGGGGCTCAGGTGGCCGGTAGTCAATGGCCGGGAGACTCTCTGGAGGTTCAATGCTGAATTTGACCCTTATGCAAAGGCGGCAAATCACGGCAAGTTCGCCTTCTACGGCAAGGCATTGAAAAAAATCCCTCAAGGCGACCTATTCGGGCCGAAAGGAAAAGAGAAGGTCAGTCTCCCCAACAAGGCAAAGATATTTCTCCGGTACTATGCAGAGCCGGCGGAGATACCTGACAGGGAATATCCTCTGTGGCTCTGTACCGGCCGTGTGCTCGAACACTGGCACAGCGGGACTATGACGATGCGTGTACCTGAACTATACCGTGCAGTGCCAGAGGCCCTGTGCTTCATGAATCCGGGTGACGCCAAGGCAGGCGGTCTGAAGGACGGACAGCTCGTCTGGATCGAATCCAGGAGGGGCAAGGTCAAGGCCCGGGTCGAGACGAGAGGACGAAACCTGCCGCCCAAAGGGCTCATCTTTGTACCGTGGTTCGATGAACGGGTACTTATCAACAAAGTTACTCTTGATGCAACGTGTCCTATGTCGAAAGAGACCGATTTCAAGAAATGCGCCGTCAAGGTTTACAGGGCTTGATGGAGACGTCAGATGAAAGACGATACAGCCGATGAGGCCGAGATGCCTGAGAGAAGAGAGTTTCTGATCAGAGCCGTCAAGGGACTGGGGCTGGCCGCAAGCGGCGGTCTCCTCTGGGGCGGATATATCAAAGAAGGTATCTCCGCGCCGCTGACACTAAGACCTCCCGGAGCGATTGAAGAAGAAAAATTCATCGCCACCTGTATGAAGTGCGGTATGTGTGTAGAGGCATGTCCATATGACACCCTGAAGCTGGCAGAACCCGGAGATGACATACCCGTGGGTACTCCCTATTTTATCCCGCGTTCCACCCCCTGCTTCATGTGCACGGATATTCCCTGTGTACCGGCATGCCCTTCAGGTTCTCTTGACAGTAAACTCGTAAGCGAACAGGACAAAAATGGTGAATATCTGCTGAACATTAATCTCGCCAGGATCGGTCTCGCTGTTATAGACAGGGAAACATGCGTAGCCTATTCCGGGATACAGTGTGACGCCTGTTACCGGGCCTGTCCGTTGATAGACAGGGCGATAACTACCGAATACCTGAGAAATGCAAGGACAGGAAAGCATGCAATGCTCGTCCCGGATGTGCACAGTGATTACTGCACAGGCTGCGGACTGTGCGAGAAGGCATGTATTACCGATAAAGCCTCGATCTTCGTACTGCCACGAAAAGTAGCAATGGGGAAAGCAGGCAGCACCTACATCCCCCCGTCAGTGAAAAGGCGGGCGGAGATCGAAACACCGGGGTCTGCAGTTGGAACGGTTTTCTCCGGGGAGCGAAAGAATCCTGTCGATTACCTGAACGAGGATTCATTCTGATGGGAGAGCCGATGTATGAGAAAAAATAGGTATCTTATAATGCGGAGGATTGTGCAGTTCGCAGTAATGATGCTGTTTCTTATGGGAAACCTCTATGGATGGTCAATACTGCGGGGGAACCTCAGTTCTGCAAGACTGATGGATACA
>CAZZGC010000006.1:14242-27075 GCA_964653915.1 uncultured Thermodesulfovibrio sp. | reverse complement strand
TCTCGCTTGTGCTGTCTGCCGTCATCGGGACGGCTGCCTTCGAGTGGATCAGCCCGATAGGGGCATTGCATCGCCTGATAATCTTCGGGACTGCCGGGGGGCTAACTCTGGTACTGGCTGTTTTTCTCTTTGATCTGGTCGGCACAAAAAACGGTTTTTGCGGCCACCTATGTCCTCTCGGCGGTTTTTATTCGATTGTCGGAAGACCCGGTTTCCTGAGGATAGGATACGAAAAAAAGAGCTGCTCCATGTGCCTCAGGTGCAAAGAAATATGTCCTGAACCACAGGTGCTTGACCTTATAGGTCACCGCAGCGGGGCCGTATTGTCAGGAGCATGCATCAATTGCGGCAGGTGCATCGAGGTCTGTGATGACAAGGCGCTTGCGTTCAGAAACATTTACAGAACCAAATGTTGAAAGGAGGAAATCTAATGAAATCGATAGTCAGCGTATTTATTACTGTTTTTCTGTTTGCAGGATTTGGGACCCTTTCATATGCCCATGACAGAGAACTATCTGAAGAGGAACTGGGTCTGCGAAAGTCTTCTGTTTACAGCGAAGAGGCAACCGAGCCGATACACGGTGAGATCAAAAAAACGGGACCGGGTGAAAGCAAACCCATTCCGAGGTCATTCGAAAACAGCCCGCCACTGATCCCCCACGACATAACCGGTATGCTTCCACTGGCTCAGACCGAAAATATGTGCCTGGACTGTCACATGCCGGATGAGGCCGTCAGTCAGGGTGCAACGCCGATTCCACAGTCTCATTTCGTTGATTTCGACAGTGGGAAGAAACCCGGAAAAAAACTGGACGGCGACAGATACAACTGTATGCAATGCCATGTAATTCAGACAGAAGTTACTCCGGCCGTGAAAAATCTATTCAAGGGGGAATTCAGAGACGAAAAAGGCAGATACAGATCGAATCTTATCGACATCCTCAATGAAGGAATAAAGGAGGAATGAAAATGGCCGCCAGGACGACAAACATCTCGAGTATAGCAGTCACCACTCAGCCTGAATTCATCGGGCAGGTAATCAGCGATATAAACTCTCTGGAGCGGTGCGAAGTACACTTTCATGATGCGAGAGGGAAAATCATCGCCACCATAGAAGGGGAAACTGTGGACGAACATATCAGTCTGTTTAAACGCATTCAGGATATTCCTCACGTATTTGATGCAGGGGTGATGTTCTCATGCAGCGAAGATGAAGGTGATACGGTATTCGATAGTTGACCAGCGTCAGAAGTTAAACTGCACTCCAAAATCGTAATATTCGTGGTAGTGCTTGTAGAATTGACCGAAATGAGACGGCCCGTTGAAATATCCTGCGGTAAAACGCAGGCTGTGGCCTGAGACGATTGGTCGGTCAACCTCTATACCGGCGCGCAGTGAAACGGCTCCCTCCCAGTTCCTTTCCTCCATATGATGCAGATCGAGTGCCGCAATGGGCCGCATAAAGCCGAAGTATCTCCTCGGGCTCTCGAACTCAATTCCGTAACGAACTTCCCACGGCTCGAGATCTTTCGGTGTTGTACTGAAACGATAGGCGCCTCCCGCATAGGTGCGCAGCCAGCTCTCCGCGTCATAGGAGAGGATAAGGTCCACTGACTGATAACTCAGGCTGACACGTTCCGCCCCGCTGTTGATCACATACTCATCCCCGGCATGCGAACTCAGATGAAGCAGTCTAAGGATTCCCGAAAAATCCCCCCTCTGCTGAACAAAACCCAGACCAAAAGTAAAATCGGCATTTATGAGATCCCACGATGATGTATCCAGGTCGTTAATAGTATTGACCAGGGCGAAAGTAACAAACTGCCACTGACCGTATGGTGTTGAATCAGTATAAAAAGGCAGTGTGTCGCCGATGGATGCCTGAACAACATTTTCAAGTCCGCCCCCGTCAGTAAAATACCCCCGTGTTCCCGAAAAACGCGGCCACAGCGGATCGGCAATAAGAGGTTTGAAGAGCTGTCTGCCGCGCATAAAACCCGCCGGTCTGTCTTGCTCACCTGTTACGGAAGTCTTCGAAATTCCGCCTGAAGCATATCCATCTGTCTCAACACCCCTGACCTTGACATCCCTGACACCTTTTATCGAATGGAGTTCACGAACTATATCTTCCAGATCTTCCTGCGTAATGCCGGATGCCTCTATACTCACTACTCCATTACGAACTTCTATATCTGAATAATCAATGTTAAAAACCCGCTGCATTAGAGCTGCCGCATAACCGGCAATGAAGCTGTCCCTGTCAGCAGCAACCGCTGAAGATAGACTAAACATGCATATACAGATCACTATAGACAAAAAAACATAAAACCGTCTCCCGCCCATCATTATCTCCCTTCTTCCGCTCCGGATTATTCACAAATCTGAAGTTTGCAGTCTAAATCAGTCATCGGTCAAAGACAACTTCCATCCTGATCTCCTTTTTTTGCAGATGGAATCTTCCAACAGCAAGGAGTTTGCCGTTACGGTTGATTACCCGCACACCGTCCGCGTTTGTGATTTCATCATCGATGCGGGGCAGTTCACCGGAACCGATCGGCGAACCGTGGCGAACCTGCTGCTCTGTCTTTCCTGATATCCTTATCTCAGGAAGCCATGACAAGGCTTCTTTCATCGAAAAAAAGGCCGGGCTCTCCTGAAAAGCCGAAGCAAAATTTGTCCTGAACTTGCCCAGTTCGCCGACCTGTATGCTTTCCTCCACCCTGAAGCTGCCGACACCGGAACGCTCAAGCGCATGGAGATGCCCGAAAGTTCCGAGCTTTTCCCCTATGTCATTGCATAGCGTCCGCATATACGTCCCTCCCGAACATTTTGCCCTGAACGCAACAAACGGCAAATCCACAGAAAGGATGTCCAACTCATAGATATCTACTTCCCTTTCCTTTCGCTCTACCTCCAGTCCCTGCCGGGCGAGCTTATAAAGAGGGGTGCCCCGGTGTTTAAGGGCCGAAAACATAGGCGGCATCTGTTTAATCCTTCCCCTGAATGATGCTACCGCCTCTCTGATATCCCGTTCATTCAAACATGAATAGTCTGCCCGTTCTACAACCCGGCCCTCTGCATCCTGTGTATCGGTCGCCTCGCCAAGCTTCATCAATACCCTGTATTCCTTGTCGAGTGCAGAAAAATAGCGTGCAAGGCGGGTAGCCCTGTTTACGCACACAATGAGCAGTCCAGTCGCGATCGGATCAAGCGTTCCCGTGTGCCCCGCTTTCCTGATTCTGAGGGCCTTCTTGACAGCGGTTACAGCCTCCTGAGAAGTCATGCCGCGCTGTTTATTTATGCAAACGATAAAATCCATCGGACCGGGACTTCAGATTCAGGACTCCCTGAGAGCCTTTCTTACGGCCCTGAAAACCTTCATCCTGACTTCTTCATAAGAGCCTTTTACCTTGCAACCGGCGGCGGCAGCATGGCCCCCTCCTCCGAATGATTCCGCAACTTTCTGTACATTCGCCTTACCCTTGGAACGCAGGCTTATCTTGTACCTACCCCTACCGTCCTCCCTGAAAAAAACCGCAACTTCCACATCCTTCACCTTCCTCGGAAAGTCCACAAAGTCCTCTGTGTCCTCCGCTGTTGTTCCCGTCTTTTTGAGCATGGAACGAGTAGTCTTCATCCATGAAATGCGGCCATCCATCCCTATTGTCGAGAGCGAAACACCGAGCAACTTCATGGATCTGTACGGGATGCTTTCGTGTATCTCGCGTGAGATACTCCACGGACTCGCTCCCGCATCCACAAGTTCAGCGGCTATCCTGAGCGCATCTCCGTCAGTGTTCGAATACCGGAACCCTCCGGTGTCCACCAGCAGGGCTGTATAGAGGCATGTGGCTATATTCCTGTCTATCGGGATCTTCATGGCTGTCAGTACCTTGTAAACAAGGACACCGGCCGCTGCCGATTCATGGTCTATCAGCATCGCGGCTGCCGATCTGTAGAAGGGTGCGTTCATTTTCTCACGCGGGAGAATATGATGGTCTATGACAACGGATTTTTCTGCATTAAAGGAATCAAATCCCGTCCTGTCGGGACTGTTGCAGTCCACGAGGCAGACAACGTCGAACCTCCGACGGGGTGGTCTTTTGCGAATTGTCCCGGATGATGGGAGAAACCTTAGTATCTCCGGTACCGGATCACTGCTGATAACAACAACATCCCTCTTCCCGAGTTTTTTCAGTCCGAGAGCAAGAGCCAGTGAAGAGCCTATTGAATCCCCTTCGGGATTGATATGTCCCGTGATAAGAAATGAATCGTGTTTCCTGAAAACATCAAGCAGCTTAGTAGATATCTTCATCATCTTCTTCATCGTTGCCCCTCTCCTGTTTCAGTTCATCGAGAATCCTGTCGATCTTCATACCGTACTCCACCGACTCGTCCGGCATGAACTTCAGCTTCGGGATATACTTTATCTTCAGCCGCCGGCCAAGCTCGGACCTGACTACAGATGTGGTAGCATTGAGCTTTCTTATTGTTCTGTCTCGCTGCTGAAGGTCAAGTACACTGACATAAACGACGGCATTCCTCAGATCATCACTCACCCTCGCGCCTGTTATGGTCAGAAACCCCAGCGACTTGTGCTTTATTCTGTTCTGCACTATGTCGGCCACCTCTTCACGTATGAGATCGCCCAGTCTGGACGCCCTTTTATATGGATGCATATCCACACCTCACTATTCTGATTACCATCTACTCCCCTCCCAACCCGGGCATGCCCTACTTCCGCATTTATCGCCTTTCCCGCGTCTAATCAGACCTCCTGTAAAGATAGAGTCAGGGCCTGCCTGTTCTGCCCGTTCATAACAACTCCACAGTCGAATCGATCAGTTCCACGGCATGATTGCTGATTACAAGCTCACGTATCTTGCCGAATACACGGTGGATCATGACGGTTTCATTTGAGACGATAGCGATTCCGAGAACGCACCGCTGCCACAGATTGTTGGCGTCCACTTCCGCTACAGAAACATTGAACTTGTTCCTGACCCTGTCGGTGATGCTCTTTATTACCAGACGCTTCTCCTTGAGTGAACCCGCTGCCGGGATATGGATATCCAGTGTCATCAAACCCACTATCATGAGTCACCCTCCCCGGACTGATATCTCCCTTGTTCAAAAGATATATATCGGGGAATTTTACATTACAGGATGGAAACAGCCACGCTGTATCATCCGGGAGGCTCTGCTCCGGATCCAGTCTGAAAGTCAGCAAGCATCAGAACGAAACCGGTCGTCCGGCAATTCATTCAAACTTTGCCGCAACCTCTTCCTTGATATAGTTTTCTATAATGTCACCGACCTTGAGGTCATTGAAGTTTTCCACCATTATTCCGCACTCGAATCCGGTCTGCACTTCCTTGACATCGTCCTTGAATCTCTTCAGAGAAGATATCCTGCTCTCGTAGATCACCACGTTATCCCTTATAACACGGACGCCTTCACTGGACCTCGATATCTTCCCGTCGGTAACGTAACAGCCTGCTATAGTACCAAGCCTTGATATATGGAACAGGTTTCTGACTTCAGCTCGTCCTATCACCTTCTCGGATATGGTGGGTTCAAGCAGACCCTCAAGTGCCTTCTTCACATCTTCAATCGCCTCATAAATCACATTATACAACCTGACATCCACCTGCTCCTTGTCAATCAGGACAGAGGCCTTGGCATCGGGTCTTATGTTGAAACCGATAATGATAGCCTCAGAGGCGGTGGCAAGCATCACATCAGATTCGTTAATGCCGCCGACCCCGGTATGGATAACCTTGACCTTTACCTCGGGATGACTGAGATTAAGCAGGGCATCTTTCATCGCCTCTACAGAGCCATGAACATCAGCCTTTATTATTATGTTAAGGTCCTTGATCTCGCCCTCTTTCAACCTGCTGTACAGGTCATCAAGAGTAAGCTTCTTCTTTTTCTTTATCTCCGCAGCCCGTTCCTTCTGAAGGCGGCTCAGGGCAATCTGCCTCGCCTTTCTTTCGTCCTCCATGGCTACGAAGATGTCTCCTGCCTGCGGCACCTCCGGAAAACCGATCACCTCCACAGGGGTAGACGGGCCTGCCTCTTCTATCTTGCGCCCCTTGTCATCCACCATTGCCCGTATCCTTCCGGCGATCGTTCCCACGAGAAATGGATCGCCTACTTTCAGTGTTCCGGAGTTGACAAGTACGGTCCCTACGGGACCACGTCCTTTGTCGAGTCTCGATTCTATAATCGTCCCGCGCGCCTTTCTGTCGTAAGGGGCCTTGAGTTCCATGATCTCGGCCTGAAGCAGGATCATCTCCAGGAGCTGCTCTATGCCGGTCTGTTGTTTAGCCGATACATCGACAAAGATATTCTTCCCGCCCCATTCTTCGGGCACTATCTCATGAGACGCAAGTTCTGTACGCACACGGTTCGGGTCCGCATCGGGCTTGTCTATCTTGTTGACAGCCACTATTGTAGGTACTTCGGCAGCCCTCGCATGGTCGACCGCTTCGATCGTCTGGGGCATAACGCTGTCATCGGCTGCGACTACCAGTACTACGATATCTGTTACCTTTGCGCCCCTCGCCCGCATCATCGTAAATGCCTCATGTCCGGGTGTATCGAGGAACGTGATTTCCTTACCCTTCAGATTCACCTTGTATGCGCCTATATGCTGGGTTATTCCACCGGCCTCGGTCTCGGTAACTCTCGTCTTTCTGATCGCATCAAGGAGTGTAGTCTTGCCATGGTCAACGTGACCCATTATCGTTACGATAGGTGGTCTGGGCTTGAGAGATGCCTCGTCTATTTCAGCCTCCTCAAGCACATCCTCTTCGGCCTCCACAGTCTTCATCTCGATCTTTATTCCGTAAGAATCTGCGACAAGCTGCGCTGCATCGAGATCGACCGGGTCGTTTATGGTAGGCATGTAGCCGAGTTCCATAAACTTTTTTATGACATCATTAAGTTTTTGTCCGATGAGTTCTGCGAACTCCTTGACCGTTGCCCCTTCTTCAAACTTCAGCACCCTCTTTCTGGGCGCCGTAACAGTCTGGTCAGCGCGGGGCTCTTCTTTTTTCTGGTGATGCTTCTTGTCATGCCTCCGCAGTCTGGGCTTGTTAAAGTCATGGCCCTTTTTGGACACCTCGACCCGCCGAATAGAATCGAATGCCCTCTGCATTCCGGGTTTGACCTTGTATTTTGTGACCTTGTCCTTGTCTATCTCCTTGCGAAATCTGTCGGATATTATGACTTCATCGTCATCGCTGGCATCTGTCTCCGGGGCAGAGGCAGACGGACCATCCATTGCCGCCGCTTCTGACGGTACAGCACCAGTCTTCTTCTTAGTATCTCCTGCCGGCGGCGCCTTGCTGACCGCAGGCTTTTGCGCTTTCACAGGTTTTCCGGGTTCTTCAAGCGGCTTTCTGCCTTCACCCCCGAACATTTCGGTCAGTTTCGCCGCCGTGGCATCATCTATGGAAGACATGTGGGATTTGGCAGGAGTACCCATCCCGGACAGTTTTGCAAGGATTTCCTTGCTGCTCACATTCAGTTTTTTAGACAGTTCGTATATTCTCATCTTCACCTTTCCCCGTTATTAAAATGGCCATAAACAAACCCCGTTTTAGAAATCAAAACGGGGAGGAATTGCCCGTTGCCATTTTTCTGCGGGGTTGTATGTTTTTCCGGATTAATGTTATCATAACTTCTCTTTTTAATGCAAACTAACAGCAGGAGGTTTTTACTGAAATGGCGGTATGTTCAGTCTGTGGCAAGCAAAGGGTATCCGGCAATAATGTGAGCCACGCCAACAACAGGACTAAAAGAGTCTTCAGACCCAATCTCCAGAGGGTACGTGTTCAGACAGGCAGGGGGATCAGGAGAGTCAATGTCTGCACAAGGTGTCTGAGATCCGGAAAAGTCAAAAAAGCACTTTAACTGACTCTTGATATCGTGCGGCCGCGCGGTTGTCACTCGCGGCAAGCCATCTCATCATGTATTCCATCCGTTCTGTCCTGAAAAAACTTTCATCCGACTATGGCATAGAAAACGGCATGGCTGTCAATTCCATCCGTTCGGCCTGGGCGCACCTGATGGGCGAAGCGGTGGCTGCACATACCTACCCTTTTCTGGCTAAAAACGGTATCCTTACGATCTCGGTAGACTCCCCCCAGTGGATGCATCATCTGAGTTTTTATAAGGAAGAAATTACTGCCAAACTCGGCAGATACGGGATCAAAGACGTCAGATTCAGAGTCGGAAAAATCCCGCCTTCCGGAGAGAAGCCCCCCATATCGGTCACGCCTGAACTTTCAGATGAAGAACTGCGATATATAGACAATACCCTGCGGGGACTTAAGGACGACGATCTCCGGCAAAAATTCCGGAAGCTGATTATTCACGGGCTGACAAAAGGGAGAAAAAAACCGGAATGATCACTTAAATCACCTGTCAGGCAGATTCGGCCTTCTCTTCATAGATCAGCAGCGGTTTTTCATGCCTGGTCACGACGTCATCCGTTATTACGCACTCCTTGACATTGGATCTGGACGGCACTTCGTACATTACATCGAGCATGACCTCTTCGAGGATGGCCCTCAGACCCCTTGCACCCGTCTTTCGCCTGATCGCTTCCATAGCTATGGCCTCATAAGCCTTATCAGTGAATTTCAGCTTTACATTATCAAATGACAGCAGCTTCTGATACTGCTTGACCAGGGCATTCTTCGGCTCCGTCAGAATCCTGACAAGGGCGGACTCTCCAAGTTCGTCGAGGGTGGCCACCACAGGGAGACGTCCCACGAATTCCGGGATCATGCCGTAACGGATCAGATCCTGCGGCTCCACCTTGCGCAGAACTTCCCCTATCCTGTCTTCTGAACGGCTACCCGGCTTCATTCCAAAACCGACCGTTTTCTTCCCGATCCGTTCTTCTATGATCTTTTCCAGCCCTACAAAAGCACCGCCGCAGATGAACAGTATGTTAGCTGTATTTACCTGAATAAACTCCTGCTGCGGATGCTTTCTCCCGCCCTGAGGCGGAATGTTTGCAATAGTGCCCTCGATTATCTTCAGAAGGGCCTGCTGTACCCCCTCGCCTGAGACATCGCGGGTGATCGAGACATTTTCGGTCTTTCTGCTGATCTTGTCAATCTCATCAATATAGATAATACCCCGCTGGGCCCTTTCAACGTCATAGTCAGCGGCCTGCAACAACTTCAGGATAATGTTTTCCACATCCTCGCCGACATAACCGGCCTCTGTAAGCGTCGTTGCATCAGCAATAGTAAAAGGGACATCAAGTATGCGGGCGAGCGTCTGGGCGAGAATCGTCTTGCCCGTACCGGTCGGGCCGATGAGGACAATGTTGCTTTTTTGGAGCTCTACATCGCTCTGTTTTGGGCTATTAATCCGTTTGTAATGATTATGAACTGCAACCGAGAGCACCTTTTTTGCATGTTCCTGTTCAATAACATATTCATCCAGGAATCCCTTTATCTCATTAGGCGCCGGAAGCTTCGAAGCAACACTTACATCAAATGATGCCTCGAACTCCTCAGCCATAATCTCATTGCACAGATTAACACATTCATCACATATATAAACGGTGGGACCCGCTATAAGCTTCCTCACTTCTCTCTGCCCTTTGCCGCAGAAAGAGCACGTCAGCTCTTCTGTTTTCTTCTTTCTCATTTTTCCCTCATCCATCTCATTTCTTCAGTGTCTCTATAACTTCATCAACTATTCCGTACTCCTTGGCCTCCTGTCCTGACATGAAGTAATCTCTTTCTGTATCAACCTGAATCTTTTCAAGAGGCTGACCGGTGTGAAGGGTGAATATATTGTTCAGCGTCTCCTTCATCTTCAGGATCTCCCTTGCATGGATTTCGACGTCCGTGGCCTGCCCGTAAAAACCTCCTATAGGCTGATGAATCATCACTCGTGAATGAGGCAGCACATACCGTTTCCCCTTGGCTCCCGCAGTAAGCAGCAGGGCACCCATGCTCGCAGCCTGTCCCAGGCAGTACGTCGCGATATCGGGTTTAATGTACTGCATTGTGTCATAAATCGCGAGACCGGCCGATACCACGCCGCCCGGACTGTTTATATATACATGGATATCCTTCTCCGGATCTTCGGTCTGAAGAAACAGCAGCTGCGCGATAACGGTATTGGCCAGTATGTCATCAATAGGGCTGCCTATAAAGACTATTCTGTCTTTCAGCAGTCTCGAATAGATATCATACGCCCTTTCACTTCTGCCGGTCTGTTCGATTACTATGGGAATTAAGCTCATGGTCTCCTCTTTTTCAGGATATTTCCGTTTTGATCATCATATATGATTTTCGCCTACATCGATTGTTTTTTGCAACTGTCCTCCCGGGAGATTTTTCACCCCTCTATCGTAGATTTCTCCAGGATGAACTCCAGCACCTTATCGGCAAACAGCCGGCTCTTCAGTGCATCCATTGAACCTTCTCTGACGGAATAGAGCTTTCTCACCTCGTCCGGCTTCAGCCCGTGCCTGCCGGCGATCTCGTCGATGGATTTTGAAATCTCATCCTCGGTTACCTCGATTTTCTCTTTCTTGCCAACAGCCTCAAGTATCAGAACGCTCCTGACGTTCTCCTCGGCGCGGGACCTGACTTCCTTTATGAGGTCTTCGTCTGTTCCGGCGTCTTCTCCCTTTCTTGCAGCATCCTGTTTCCTCTGCATCACAAGAGACTCTATCTCGCTTTCTACCATCGATGAAGGAGGCTCTATTTTATGCCTCTTGAGAAGTTCATCCAGTATCTCTTTCTTGTACTCCAGGTTTATCCTGTCTTCCTTCCGCTTCAGGAGGTTTTCCCTCACCTTCTTTCTCAGTTCCTCCATAGATTCGCAGTCAGCCTCTTTGGCAAAATCATCGTCCAGCGGGGGTAGATTCTTCTTCTTGCCCTCTGCAACTTTGACATTAAATACTATTTCCTTGCCGGCAACCGAGGCATTGGCATAATCTTTGTCAAAAGAGACCTTGATTTCTTTTTCATCACCCTTCTTCGAACCGATCAGTCCGCCGCTGAACTCCTCCGGCATTGTATCCGATCCCAGAACGAATGGAAACTCCTTGTGTGTGAGTTCTTCGATCTTTTCACCATCACAGAATGCCTCACAATCGATGATCGCCATATCATCTTTCTCAAGAGGCCCGTCGGTACTCGAATACAGAGCCTTGCTTTCACGAAGCAGGTTCAGCGATTTTTCTACATCATCATCGGTGACGGCAGCTTCCTTTTTCTTCAGTGTTATGCCTTCATAATTAAGCTCTTCAACATCAGGCTTTATTTCCACAGTAACGGAAAAAGAGAGGGGTTCGCCGGGTTTCAAATCGATCTGGTCATCAATCTTCGGGTAGCTCACGGGCTCTATATCGGCCTCCTTCACCGCCTTCATATAATATTCAGGCACTATCTTTTCGATAACCTGGGCCTCTACATTCTTGCCAAACCGTTTCTGAAGTATGGCACGAGGTACCCTGCCGGGCCTGAATCCCGGGATATTGGTTGACATCTGAATCTGGCTGTAGATTGTGTCGGTCTCTGACTGAATCACTTCCTTTGGAACGCTTATCGTCAGCTTCCTGGTTGTGGGAGTAAGATTTTCCACTTGCTCAAGCATTTTCACCTCAGTAAATCATTAAATTTAGTTTTTAATCTTAGAATGCCATAAAACTATTTGTCAATTAATATTAAGCCACGCCGAGTTGCATATATTCCCACGACCATATAAAATTAGCTTTACAGCCTGGAGCTTCGTATGAATAACGGAAAAGTGGAACGACGCATCTCCATTATAATCCCCAACTACAACATGGGACATACTATCGGGCCATGTCTTGAGGCGGCCTGTGCATCGGACTACGGCAACTTCGAAGTCATCGTTGTTGATGATTGTTCCGATGACGACTCCCTGGATATCATCCGTCGCTATCCATGCAGACTTATACGGCTTACAAAACGTTCGGGGGCCTCAGCCGCCCGTAATGAGGGCGCCAGATCTGCCGACGGAGAGATACTCTTTTTCATCGATGCCGACTGCCTGCTGCTTAAGGACTCCCTTGCAATCGCCAATGAGGCGTACGGTCAAAGCGGCCCCGACTGCGTTCTGGGCGGCACTTATACCGAGAGACCGCTTGATGATGTATTCTTCAGCCGGTTTCAATCGGTAACGATCAATTACGCTGAAAACAAGATGGGCGATTCCGCCGATTATGTTGCAGCTCATGCCATGATCCTGAACAGGGAGACATTTTGCACTTGCGGCGGATTTCCCGAGGACTTCCTTCCCATAATAGAGGATGTTGAGTTCAGCCACCGGTTGAGGAGGCTGGGCTGCAGACTGAGGATGGTCCCCGGACTGGAAGTCCGTCATATATTTAATTTCAATCTCTGGAAGTCACTCAGAAACGCCTTCAGAAAATCGATGTACTGGACGGTCTATTCGATGTGCAACCGGGACCTCTTCAGGGATTCAGGAGCGGCATCTTCAGAGCTGAAGATCAATGTGGCGATCAATGCAGGAGTTCTGGTCCTGCTGTTCGTCTGGCTTGTCACCGGTGCTTTCGCCCCTCCCGCAGGAATTTTCGCGCTGGTTCTGTTGAATATCTATCACAGCCGGAAGCTGATCAATGCATTTTACATGGCCGGCGGATCGAAATTTGCTATACAGGCAGCAGTATATTTTCTGTCTGTGTATTCTGTTCCCGTGGGTCTCGGAACTGTATCCGGAATTGTCAGGCACTTCACCGGGATGAGATGCAGCTCTTCGAGAGTACCAGCTCCTGCCATGATATGCAGGGAACCTGTACG
>CAZZGC010000006.1:0-14142 GCA_964653915.1 uncultured Thermodesulfovibrio sp. | reverse complement strand
AGGGAGGATCTCAGCGAGATCACGCGAATCTTTTATCGTAATAACAAGCCTGTTATCATTCTTCTTCCCACAAACGGGCTTATGCCGGAGAAAATCGTCTCGATGACGGAAGAGATACTAAAATCATGCCCCGAAAGTACTGTAGTTGTAAAGCTTTCGATTGAAGGCACTGAAGACGTACATAACTCCATACGTGGAAAAGGCTCTTTCCGGAAAACGATGGAGACATTTTCACAACTGAAAAAACTGACCGCTCATTACCCCAACTTCGAACTGGGCATAAATACTGTCATCTGCTCAGTCAACAATGGTGACATGGAAAAAGTCATAGAATATGTAAACGGCATCGACGGCGTAAAGACTCACACTATTTCTCTGGCGCGCGGGGACATCAGGGATGAAAGGTTGAAGGACATAGATCCGGACCGATATGCCGAGGTCGCGGAACGGCTCGCATCGGACCACAGGCACGGAAAGGCGCCTGTCTATAGCTTCCGGGGAGCAAAACTGAAGGCTGCCCAGGATATCCTGCAGAGAAAATTGATTCATGAGACCATGAAACAGAGACGGCAGATTATACCGTGCGTAGCAGGGAGATTGAGTCTCGTTATAACCGAAAACGGTGACCTCTTTCCCTGCGAAACATTTTCGATGAAGATGGCAAATGTCAGAGAAGACGGATATGATATCAGTAAAATACTTTCTTCCCCGAAAGCTCAAAAGGTCATCGGCTCCGTCAGAAGGGGTGAATGCCACTGCACACACGAGTGTTATATGATGATGAGCATCCTGTTTAATCCCCGCATGTTCCCGGCACTGCTGCGGGAGTATATCAAGCTCCTGTAGCCCCCCTCCTTTCCCGCTTCCGGGCATGGCACCGCCATGCCCCTACTGCATACTGTTTATTGCCTACTATTCTCTTCCCGCTTTTCCCGCTTAACTCTAAACTCCAAACTCCAACATTCACCTTTCCGCTACTTTTGAACCACCTTTTCACAACCCTTCAACAAAGGATTCAAAGCGCTGCTTACTGTCTACTGCATACTTCCTACTGTTTACCGAATTGCAATGATGAGATTAAAAAGATTATCATAGCATTCATGAACCTGTATGCAGTCATTCTCGCTGCCGGAGAAGGCAAACGCATGAAATCCGACAGGCCCAAGGTTCTCCACAATGTTGTCGGAATACCCATGCTCCACCATGTAATCGAAGCTGTTCAGCCGCTGAAGCCTGCGAGGACGATCGTGGTTATCGGTAAAGGAGCTGACATTGTAAAGACCGAAACCGGCGAATACGGCGTAACCTTCGTAACTCAGCAAAGGCTACTGGGGACGGGCGACGCGCTTTCCACAGCAGGCAGAATGATAGGCAAAGGTACAATAATCGTCCTTAACGGTGACTGTCCGTTAATAACAACCTCTACACTCCGTTCGCTCCTGCGGAAACATAAACGTAACCGGAATGCACTTTCCTTTTTGACATTCAGGGATCCGAAGCTCCAGGGTTACGGACGCATAATAAGAGATGAAAAAAACAGAGTGACCCGTATTGTAGAGGACAAACATGCCACAGCGGAAGAACGCAGGACATTTACCGAACTCAACGGCGGTGTCTATGCGATAGAAGCGGACCTCCTGCCTCTGCTCAAAAAGATCCGCCGAAACCGCTCATCAGGGGAATACTACCTGACCGACCTGGTGTCGCTTGTCGCCGGAAAGGGATGGAATATAGATGGATATGACAGTCCCGCCGGGGAAATACACGGAGTTAACAACAGGGCCGAACTATTCAAGGTTTCCGATATGATGAGACACAGAACGATCAACTACTGGATGCAAAGAGGCGTTACCTTCCTCGATCCTGCCAGCTGCATAATCCACAAGCAGGCTGTTATCGGAAAGGACACCGTCATCTATCCGGGAACATTTATTGAGGGCCCCTCGCGCATCGGCAAAGAATGCATGATATTCCCTGGCGCAAGGATAGTAGCCAGCCGGATCGGCAGCAGGGTGACGGTAAAAGACTGCACACTGATCGAAAACAGTGTGGTAAAGGATGATGCTTCAGTAGGTCCGTTTGCCCATATCAGGCCTCAAAGCATTATAGGCAGACGGGCAAAGATAGGCAATTTTGTCGAAACCAAAAAATCCGTTATCGGCGATGGGACCAAGGCCTCCCACCTTTCCTACATTGGCGACGCCCTTATAGGCGATGATGTCAATATAGGCGCAGGGACTATCACCTGCAACTATGACGGCAGAAACAAGTTCAGGACAAAGATAGCATCAGGTGTATTCATTGGCAGTGATACTCAGCTCGTTGCCCCCGTATCTGTCGGCAGGGGCGCATTCATAGCCGCCGGATCGACTGTAACCAGAAACGTCCCCCCTGGATCGCTGGCCATAAGCAGGGTCAGTCAGGAAAATATCCGCGGATGGGCAAAAAAGAAAAAATCTGTTTCATCCGATAAAAAAAGTTGATATTTACGTTTCACCGGGGAAAGTTCTATAATATAAAAATATATCTCTCATGTGCGGAATAATAGGTTATATCGGCGAAAGAAACGCAATTCCGATCCTTATCAACGGCCTCAAGAGCCTCGAATACAGAGGCTATGACTCCGCAGGAATATCATTTATAAATAACGACAAAATCTGCGTCAGACGCTGTGCAGGAAAAATCAGAGATCTCGAGTCCTCGATACGGGGGGAAAGACTGAAAAGCCATATAGGTGTGGGCCATACAAGATGGGCAACGCACGGACGTCCCTCCGAAGAAAATGCCCATCCCCACAGGGCCGGCGGAATCGTAGTGGTTCATAACGGCATAATCGAAAACTATATGGAACTGAGAGAGTGGCTGAGAAAGAGAGGGGGGATCTTCAGATCGGAAACAGATACTGAGGTAATCTGCCATCTTATTCACTATTACGGCAAGAAAGGACTCGGCCTGGAAGATGCTACGATGAAGGCCCTGAAGGACCTTGACGGGGCCTATGCAATCGGAATTATAAGCGAGGCTGAGCCTGACAGAATGATAGCTGTGAAATACGACAGCCCGCTTGTGCTGGGTATCGGGAGGGAAGAAAACTTTATCGCTTCAGACATTCCGGCCTTCCTGCGCTATTCCAAGGATGTCATAATTCCCGACAATCATGAACTCGCAGTCATAACTCGTCAGCAGATATCAATTTACAATACGAAAAACGGCAGGCCGTTGAAGAAGAAGACAGAAAGGATCAGCTGGAGCCCTGCAATGGCCGAAAAGGGTGGCTACAGGCATTTCATGCTCAAGGAAATCTACGAGCAGCCGCGTGCGATCGCCGATACGATACGAGGCAGGTTTTCTCCTGATCAAGCTATGGTAAACCTGGAAGAGTTTGCCCTCGATAAAAAGCGGCTTATGAATCTGAAAAAGATATTTCTCGTTGCCTGCGGCACCTCATGGCATGCAGCGCTCGTAGGCAAATACATGATAGAAAGCCTGGCCAAGGTCCCCTGCGAAGTTGACATTGCATCAGAGTTCCGGTACAGGGATCCAATAATCCCGAGGGGGAGCCTGATGATAGTAATAACGCAATCCGGAGAAACGGCGGATACCCTCGCAGCACAGCGCGAGGCCAGGAGCCGCAGGGCCCGGGTGCTTAGTATATGTAACGTTGTTGGGAGCACATCTGCGCGTGAGGCTCACAGCGTTTTTTACACCCACTCCGGGCCCGAGATCGGTGTAGCATCAACGAAGGCATTTACGACACAGCTTACGGGCCTGTATCTGTTTGCCGTAGCACTGGCATCCGTAAAGGGACAGATTACCAAAAAAGAAGTAAAAGAGCTCTTCAAGGAGCTGCTTCAACTGCCGGAAAAAGTAGAACAGGCGCTTCAATGTGACAGTGATATAAAAAAGATCGCACGAAAGTTTTGCAGAGTCAACGATTTTCTCTACCTCGGAAGGGGCATCAACTATCCCATTGCACTGGAAGGCGCTCTGAAGCTGAAGGAAATTTCCTACATTCATGCCGAGGGATACCCCGCGGGAGAAATGAAGCATGGGCCCATCGCATTAATAGACAACACGATGCCGGTAGTCGCCCTCGCCCCGGACGACAGCACACTCGAGAAAATACTGTCAAACATGGAAGAAGTAAAAAGCCGGGGTGGAAAGCTCATTGCTATAACGACAGAGGGGAACTCAAAAGTGGCTGCCCGCGCCCCCCATGTCGTGACTATGCCGAAGACCAACGACTACCTGACACCTGTAATCTTTTCAATACCGCTGCACCTGCTTGCCTACCATATTGCCGTCCTCAGGAAGTGCAATGTCGATCAACCGAGAAATCTCGCCAAAAGCGTCACCGTCGAATAAAAAATTTTCACGCACTTACCACCTATCACCTATCACTTACGTCCATAAATTATATATATGTACTCATAAACAGGTGGACGTCATACTGTTGCATCTGTTATAATTGAGGTCACTAAGGAATTAATTGATTCCCTTCAGGCAGTATTTCACTGTTTATTTCTTTACGTAGGGAGCTTATGACTAAACGCGACTTGCTTAACAATCTGAATCCCCAGCAACAGAACGCCGTTCAGCACACTCAGGGCCCTCTTCTGGTACTCGCGGGAGCTGGCAGTGGAAAGACAAAGGTAATCACTCACCGGTTTGCCTATCTTGCAACCAGCGAAAAGGTAAATCCGGAATCGATCCTCGCTATGACCTTTACAAACAAGGCAGCCAATGAGATGCAGGAGAGAATTGAGAACCTTTGCGGGAGAAGTGTCAGAAATCTCTGGATAGGTACGTTCCATTCCCTCAGTGCCCGCATTCTCAGAAAAGAGATAGACTGCCTGGGTTACAGACGGGATTTCTCCATCTATGATGACGACGATTCAGGCCATCTTGTCAGGTCTATCCTGAAGGAGTTCAAGATTCATGAAGCCCTTTACAGGGGGATACTTTCCAAGATATCCACACTCAAGGCTTCCCTTGTTACGCCGGAAGACCTGCTGGCCAACGAAGACAGCTACGGATTCGACGAAAAGTTTGCCAGAGTATACGTTAGATACCAGAATGAACTCAAAAAGAACAACGTTCTGGACTTTGATGATCTCATCATGCTGACGGTCAAGATATTCGAAAAACACAAAGATATACTCAAAAAATACCAGAAAGAGTTCTGCCATCTTATGATAGACGAGTTTCAGGACACCAACACGTCACAGTACAGGCTGGCCAAACTGCTGGCAGCAAAGCACAGGAATATTTGCGCCGTGGGAGATGATGACCAGAGCATTTACAAATTCAGGGGGGCTGAGGTCAAGAATATCCATAAGTTCAAAAAGGACTTCACGAAAACCCGCGTTATCAGACTTGAACAGAACTACAGATCTACTCAGCGCATACTTGATATCGCCGATAGCGTAATTGCCTGCAATCCATCAAGAATGGCAAAAAAACTCTGGACAGACAGGGGCATGGGTGACCGTATATGTTACTGCATAGCGCCTAACGAGCGGGAAGAGGCCCGCTATATAGCCCAAACGGTCAAGGAACTTTATCTCAAAGGCAAATATTCCTATAAAGATATAGCCGTTCTTTACCGTGTCAACCAGCAGTCGAGGGCGCTCGAAGAGGCGATGAGGGAAAACGGTCAGCCCTACAGGATATTCGGAGGGCCAAGCTTTTTCAGCAGGAAAGAGGTAAAAGATGCACTTGCCTACCTGAAGGTCATAGTGAATCCCGATGACTCGGTCAGTATGAAACGTATCATAAACAGCCCGCCAAGACAGATAGGCGCTGCCACCCTGACAAGAATAGAAAATGAAGCAAGAAAGCGTGAAGAAAGCATGTACGCCGCCATGAAGCATATAGTAAACGGAAGCGGCTATACAAGCGCCCTGAAAGAAAAGGTTCGGGGATTTACTTCGTTGATAGATGAACTCATCGCCGAACGGGATTCTTCGGTGCCAGGGCTTCTGGATCACATCTATGAAAAAACCGGCTATCGTGAGTGGGTCGGAGAAGAACGTGCGAAAAATTTATTAGCGCTCCATGAGTTCGCTCAGAACAAAAGTCTGAGTGAATTCATAGACATGGCATCTCTGTACAGCGGGCTTGATGAGGATAAGCCTGAAGACGCTGTATCGCTGATGACGCTGCACAGTGCCAAGGGACTCGAATTCCCGGTTGTATTCATCTCCGGTATAGAGGAGGGACTGATACCTCACTTTCATGCCATCAAAGACGATGAGGAGATGGCTGAAGAAAGAAGGCTCTTTTATGTTGGCATAACCAGGGCAAAAGATATGCTGATACTGACCGGCGCCAGAAAACGCCGGCTATATACATCCGTTCAGGAGCAGCAGCCGTCAAGGTTCCTCTCCGACATACCGCAGGAATGCTACCACTGTATAGAAAAACGTCCACGCGCAGATTCGGTAGCATCATCCGCCGTGTCACGCAGGCCGCTTAAACTGGTCAAGTCGGCTCCTTTTGCCACCGGGGCTCGCGTTAAACACCCTAAGTGGGGAGTGGGTGTGGTCCGGGACAGCTATGGAGAAACTGACGACATAAAAGTTATGGTCAATTTTCCTTCTGTCGGAATGAAGAGGCTTTCGCTGAAGTTTGCAAATCTGGAAAAAATCTGATGGATATAGATCATGTGGCACTTCTTGCAAGGCTGCGCCTTTCGGATAAAGAGAAACTTCTCTTTTCAAACCAGCTTGGAGACGTCCTCAAATATATAGACAAGCTGAATGAGCTCAATACCACCTCTATTGAACCCACGGCACATATTCTTCCCATAAAAAACGTCTACAGGGAAGATGAACCTAAGCCATCCCCGTCAAGGGACGACATGCTCGCAAACGCCCCTGACCGGGCCGACGGATTTTACAGAGTGCCCAGGATAATAGACTGAAGTCCGCGTTGATAATTATCTGTTTATCTGTTATTGTGGATTTAATATTCCCGGAGTAATGAAATCCAAGGAGAACCGCAAACATGCTCAGATGCATGCTTAAGTCCAAAATACACGGTGCAACTGTGACCGAATCCAACCTCAATTACGAGGGCAGCCTTACGATCGATGAAAACCTCATCGAGGCCGCAGGAATGCTTCCCTACGAGCAGGTCAGGGTCAGCAATCTGAACAACGGGGAGAGGTTCGAGACCTATCTGATTCCCGGACAGAGGGATTCTGGTGTGGTATGTCTCAATGGCCCGACAGCCCGCAAAGGTGAGGTTGGAGACCGCATAATGATATTTTCTTACTGTTATTACCATGATGACGACCTCGCGGGTTTCTGTCCAGTTATAATCAGGCTTGATGAGAAAAACAGAATAATCTGATGCACGACGTATATATTTCTCATCTGCAAAGGGATCACACAATCTGTTTTTTCGCCACCCCTTCTCCGGATTTAGTGAATAATGAGGGATCAAGAATTGCCAGATTATCCTCACAAATTATATAATAGATGTTCATTACATGCTGATTTACTGAAAAAGTTATATTATTCATTATCTTCCGGAGAGGAGGTGATTCAGAAATGCCCGTTGTGAGAGTAAAGGAAAACGAATCCTTCGAAAATGCGCTTCGCAAGTTCAAGAAGCAGTGCGAGCGTGAAGGGATCCTCTCGGAAGTCAGAAAGAGGGAGCATTACGATAAACCCAGCGTCAAGAGAAAAAAGAAGGCCATTGCAGCCAGAAAAAAGGCTGCCAAACGCCACAGGATGATGTCGAGGTAGGCGCCGGTGTCACTGAGCGACAAAATCCGGGACGATCTCAAGACAGCCATGAAAGCAGGAGACAAAATACGGGTCTCTGCGCTCAGGATGGTCATTTCCCAGCTGAAAAACAGGGAGATAGAGAAGAGATCGTCCCTGACAGACGATGATGTAATCGCCGTTTTACGCTCCTTTGTCAAACGTGCCAAAGAGTCGATGGAGCAGTATTCCATGGGCGGCAGAACCGACCTCTACGAAAAGGAAAAGGAAGAGATGAAGGTTATCTCCGGATACCTGCCATCGATTCTGTCGGCTGATGAAACAAGGGTACTCGTCCGGAAAGTTATAAACGAGACAGGCGCTGCAAGCAAAGGCGATACGGGCAAAGTAATGAAGGCCCTTATGGCCAGGGCGAAGGACCGGCTTGACGGCAAACTGGCCAACGCAATAGTCAGAGAATTATTGGAGGGATGATTGAAACTCAGAACGATCTATGAGACCGCAATAAAAAAAGGTATAGAGGCTGATCCCCGTGGAAAGAAAGAGGTTGCAAAAAGCCTGGAGAGAATGAAAAAGGCCTATGCCGATATGAAGGATGATGAAAAAGAATTCTTCGACACAGAGTCTCTGACAAACCCCTATGCGGATACCCGTATACTCCATGGCAGCGGAGATGAAGAGATAGGGACCGCCCTTGTGGGTATCGATATGGAGATGGGCGAAATACTCCTTGCCGACCGGCTGAACTCAAACGGACGAAACATCGACCTTGTAATATCTCACCATCCGGAAGGTCGGGCCTTCGCAAACTTTTACGAAGTTATGAAGATGCAGGCCGACATACTGCACAAATTCGGAGTTCCCATAAACGTAGCCGAGGCCCTGCTGGAACCGAGAATCAACGAGGTTGCAAGGCGAATCTCTCCGGCCAACCACACGAGGGCTTCAGACATGGCCCGTATTCTTGATATGCCGTTCATGTGTATACATACCCCTGCAGACAACATGGTGGTTGACTACCTGCAGAAGCTCTTCGACAGGAAATCTCCTGACACGCTTGGAGATATAATGAAGATACTGAAGGAAATTCCGGAATACAGGGAGGCCGCCCGTAACAACGCCGGTCCGAAGATACTTGTAGGCTCGGAAAAGCGGCGGGCCGGCAGGATATTCGTTGACATGACGGGTGGTACAGAAGGGGCAAAGGATATATTCGAAAGCCTTGTTAACTCCGGCGTCAATACTATCGTAGGGATGCACCTGACCGAAGAGCACAGGAAAGAGGCCGAAAAACGGCATATGAATGTAGTGATCGCGGGCCACATATCAAGCGACAACTTAGGTGTCAACCTCCTTCTCGACGAGCTACAGAAAAAGGAATCTCTCGATATAGTGGAATGTTCGGGATTCCGAAGGGTCAGCAGAAAAAAATAGATCAAGATGTCAGCCCATGACAGCACCCTTGACCAGATCAGGGACCGGATCGATATCGTAGATCTCATCTCCGAGTATGTATCGCTGAAGAAATCGGGACAGAACTGGAAGGGCCTCTGCCCGTTTCATGCCGAAAAGACCCCGTCCTTTACTGTAAGTCCATCCAAACAGATCTTTCATTGCTTCGGCTGTGGTACAGGCGGCGACATATTCACTTTCATCGAAAAACAGGAAAATCTCACCTTTCCGGAGGCGATGTCACTGCTTGCCAGGCGTGCCGGTATTGTTATCAAAAAAAGGGGCACTTCACCGGCAAAGGCAGGTCTTAAAGAAAAGATACTGGACATACACCGTGAGGCCCTTTCATTCTACAGTCAGCAGCTAAAGAACAGCAGCCGGGCAATCGCTTACCTGAAAGACCGGGGCATGGATGAAGAGGCTATCGAGCGATTTTCTCTCGGCTATGCCCCGAAGTCATGGTCAGCCCTGCTTACGCATTGTGCCCGCAAGGGTTATCCGGCCGCCACTATGAAGCTCGCCGGCCTCGCTGTGCAGGGAAGCAGGGGATTTTACGATACATTCCGAGACAGAATAATGTTTCCCATATTTGATGTAAAGGGTGATGTGATAGCCTTTGGAGGAAGATCTTTTGACGGCTCTGAGCCGAAGTATCTCAACTCACCGGAGACACCGGTATTTAACAAGAGAAAAGTCCTCTATGGTCTTGACCGTGCCAGAAGCGCAATCAATGACGAAACTCCACCGATCCTCACGGAGGGCTATCTGGATGTCATCAGATGCCATCTCAGCGGATTCAGAAGTGCCATAGCGCCTCTCGGTACAGCCCTTAACAGGGAACACGGCCTTCTCCTAAAGAGATATGCCGACAGGGTCCTGCTGGCCTACGACAGCGACGAAGCCGGGCGCAAGGCCGCTCGCAACTCGGCCCGGATACTTCTGGGCTGCGGGCTCGATGTAGGCATCCTCTCCATGCCCGCCGGCGAAGACCCGGACAGCCTTATCAGCAAAAAAGGGGACAGTGCATTCAGGCAGCTCCTTGAAAATCCGCTCTCTATAATAGACTTCATTCTGGCTCGCGGAGGAGACAGAAAACGACTTGCACGCGAATGCCTTGAGACTATCGCACATGTAGCAGACAGAGTCACTCAGGGCTATTACATGAAATCCCTTGCTGATCGCCTCGAAATAAACGAAATGTTTCTGATTGAGGAGCTGAAGGCACTTTCGAGAAAGGACATAAACAGGGAGGGATCTCCTCGACAGGCAACGGCGGGACAGAGACGCGGAACCGGCCCTCTGAACGAACTCTACTTGATAAAACTTTTTCTTCAGATGTCCGACAGGGCTGAAGAACTCGCCGGCATGATCTCGTCCAGCGACTTTACCGACACTTCAGCCAGGAAGATATTCGAAAAGATTCGGGAAGGACTCCTCGATCTGACAGATCTGCTTGAAAAGAGCGGGGAAGAGGAAAAGGCTCTTTTGTCTCATATTGCGCTTATTGAAGACTTTGAGAACCCCGAAAAGGCACTTAATGACTGTCTGAGAAGCCTCAGAGAAAATCAAAGAAAGATGCTGCTTGCCGATATCCAGAGAAAGATACGCGAGGCCGAAGTACGGAAAGATTACTCTTCCCTTATGAAGCTCCAGCAGGAACATCAGAAACTGCTGGGGGAATTAAAGTAATAAGCAAGATTCAATAGTCATGAGTTACGAGCCACGGGTCAGGAGGTAAACAAATCGAATCAGAACTTGTGAATTTATTGAGACTGAAAGTGGAAGGCCCTGCATACCGGGGGCTCTGGATCGGGAGACACAAAGGCAAGGCCGTTATGATTTCCGGCGCAGCCCTCCCCGGCGAATCCGTACAGGTAAAAGTGACCCGTGAAAGGCGGGATTATATCGAGGCTCACCTCACAAAAATACTTGAGCCGGCCGCCGGCAGGCAGGAGCCTCCATGCAATCATTTCGGCATTTGCGGAGGCTGCAGTTTTCAGCATATACCTTATGATGAACAGGTTCGCATAAAAGAATCTATTTTAGATGAAATGATACGCCGCGCACTCAGTGAATGCCCCCCTGTTGCTCCTGCGGTCGTAAACAGTGATCCCTGGCATTATCGGCTGAGGGCGCAGTTCAAGGTCAACAGCGAAGGGATCGGGTTCCATATGAAGGGCACACGCAAGACTGTCAATATAAGCAAATGCCTCATAATGAGCCGGGGCGTCAACGAGTTCATCGGACGGGCTGCACCTTTTGTAAGAAAGTTCAGGATCAGGGAACTCCACGTAACAGGGGATGACGATCTGGTCGGCCAGGTAATAGCAAGGAAGAACGCCCTTTCACCCGAAGATGTGAGTGCATTGTCCTCGGGACTCATTGAACGGGGGCTGTCGGGACTGATAATAAGGCTGGGAGAGCGAAGGCCTGTCGAATATGGCCGCACCTATGTAAATCTCAACCTCTCCGGGCTTCTGTACTCAGTGTCCATTCAGAGCTTTATCCAGAACAACTGGAGGCTGAACCATGAGGTGATCAGGCTGATCAGGGAAGGGCTTCGCCCCCTCCAGGGATTGCGGATTCTCGATCTCTATGCCGGTGCGGGGAATCTTTCACTGCCCCTTGCCGGTGAGGCGGATGTGACCGCCGTGGAGGACAATCCCTTTGCTGTTCGCAACGGAAGACGTAATGTTGAACAAAACGGCATCGAGGGCTTCAGATACGTGAGATCTTCGGCGGAGCAGTTCGAAACTGATGAAAAGTTTGATGTGGTAATAGTCGATCCGCCACGACCGGGCCTCATGTACCGGGTGATAAAAAATATTTTCAGAATTATGCCGGACCGGATAGTCTACGTCTCTTGCAACCCATCGACATTCACTCGGGATATGAAACGACTCGGCGAGCATTACAGGATAGATTCCGTCAGACTTGTGGACTTCTTCCCTCAGACTTATCATATCGAAAGCCTCGCATTTCTGAGCAGGCGGGAGGCGGAAAAAGGAGTAGGGAGTAAGCAGTAGGGGCATGGCGGTGCCACGCCCTGAAGCGAGAATAGCGAGAATAGCGGGAAAGGTGGTAGGAGCATGACTAATGAGTAACGACAGGACAATGACCATAAAGGTAAAGGTCGAGCCGCGATCTTCCCGCTCCGAAGTTATCGGTATGCACGGCGGCTCTCTTAAAGTAAAACTCACCTCCCCACCCGTGGAGGGGAGGGCAAACAAAGAGCTCATTGAAGTCCTTGCAAAAAAATACGATCTTAAGAAGAGGGATATCGAGATCGTAGCGGGACATTCCTCCAAAACCAAGCTCGTCCGGCTCCCCTCAGTGCCTGAGCTGCGCGGACTGTTCTGAAACAAAAAGGCCGGTCTGCCGCCGGGGGGGAGGGGGTGCAGCAGACCAGCATCCATATTATCAGATCAGGCTGCCTTGATTTTAATCCTCTTTTTCTCCTCTATCGCCTTCTTGCTCTTCGGGATCCTGACGGTCAGGACACCCTTCCTGTAGTTCGCCTCAGCCCCATCAGCCTCGATCTCGACAGGAAGAGGGATCGTCCGGCTGAAAGAACCATATGAACGCTCGAACCTGTAGTAGTCTTTCCCTCTGTCTTCCTTCTCCTCCTTCTTTTCACCGCTTATTACAAGCGAATCGTTATTCAGTGTCACCTCAATGTCATCTTCATCCATGCCGGGCAGTTCAGCCGTAACCTTTATCTCCCTGTCATTCTCGGTTACATCAACCCTTGGACTGAAGGAAGTTGCACCACGATCAAAGAAGGGCTCCATATCAAAACCGCGCCAGAAATCCTCAAAGAGCCTGTCAATGTCGTATTTGAGGATCGAAAGAGGATCCGTACTGCCTCTCTTAATCGGAACATTCTTCTTGCTGAACGGATTCAAAGCCTTCAGTGTCATAGACAACACCTCCTTTCAGTTTCTCAAGATTCCGCTGTCACCGGGATCTTTTTTGCCTTCACTGATTCTGCCTTGGGGAGAACCAGTCTGAGTACCCCGTTCTTGACAGTTGCGTGGATCCCTTCCCTGTCGATCTCATCGGAAATGCTGAATATCCTTTCGTAGTCTCCGGTTCCGTATTCCGACTCAACCAGCCTGTAGTCTTCGGGGGCGTAATCATCAGTCTTTCCATATATTCTCAGAGCATTCTTTTCAAGTGTTACCTCGACAGAGCTTTCGTCTACTCCGGGCATATCAGCTATAAGCAGGATCTCATCGTCGCGCTCCAGAACGTCTACATCAGGAGTGTAAACCCTTCTGCTCCGTCTTGTCTCATGGTTCTGTTTCTGAATCTCCTTAGTTGCAAGCGACATATCACTCACCTCCTATTCTGACTTTATCTCTATCTTTCTGGGTTTTTCAGCCTCAGCCCTCGGCAGTCTTACGCTCAACACGCCTCGTGAAAATTTGGCTTCAACAGCATCTGACTGAATATTGAACGGAAGCTCAACTGTCCTTGAGAAGTTCCCGCACCAGCGTTCCCTCCTGTGATAGACATCATTGTCGCCGGCCTCTTCAGCCTTTCTCTCGCCGCGAATAGTCACTGACTTGCCCACAACCGATATCTGAATGTCACCCACTTCGAGACCGGGAAGTTCAGCGGTCACAACAGCCGCGTCCGTATCTATCCAGGTGTTGACCGGAGGAAACTCATAGCGAGCTCCACTTGCAAGTCCGGATATCATTCTGTTTAATCTCTCGAATTCTTTCCAGGGGTCAAGCAACCCGTTTGTCCTTTCAATATCTGTCCACAACATCTCAAATCCCTCCTTTCGTGCATCTCTTTTTTTTCGCCCCCTACATTGCAAAGCCGATGCCAGTGCAAATTATCATGGAAATTCAAAATGTTATGGAAGATAGCCACATGAAGGCACGGGACTCCGGGCCAGTCTGTCCCGAATTAGGTAGGCCACATTGTCAGGCAGGTCATTTTGGCC
>CAZZGC010000005.1:0-35821 GCA_964653915.1 uncultured Thermodesulfovibrio sp. | reverse complement strand
TGGTTCTGACATTGTTTTCGGTCTTGACCTCACCATGGCCGTGCAGCTGGGATCTGTTGGTCTTTACGACATCCATTCCCACGCCCCGGCCGCTAAGCTCTGTCGCCACCTCTTTTGTTGAGAAGCCCGGCATGAATATGATATCCGTCGCGGCGTCATCGGCCATCCTTGCAGCATCATCGGGAGTAATCAAGCCTTTTTCTATTGCCTTTGCCTTGAGGGCTTCAACATCAATGCCCCGTCCGTCATCTGATATCTCGATGACTATCTGATTTCCTTTCTGGTAGACGTTGATGACTATCTTTCCCCTGGGTGATTTACCCTTTTCTGTGCGCTCTTCTGCCGACTCGATTCCATGGTCGATGGAGTTTCTCAGTATATGCGTAAGAGGATCGCCGATATTCTCTATTACTGTCTTGTCGACTTCCGTATTTTCACCAAATATCTGCAGATCGACATTCTTCCTGACGGTAGCGGACATGTCACGAACGAACCGGGGGAATTTGCTCAAAACCTTCTTGATAGGCTGCATCCGCATTTTCATTACTGCCAGTTGCAGATCGGATGTGACACGGTCCAGAAAAGAGACTGTTTCGACCAGTGACTCGAGTTGAGGATCGTTTACCTTCTGATGTTCGAAATATCCAGAGATATTTAAGAGTCTGTTTCTGACGAGAACGACTTCGCCGGCCAGGTCCATGACTTTGTCGATTCTCTCAACATCCACTCGCAGGTTTTGTGATAGTTTTTCCTTCAGTTTCTGTCCATGTTGCTGAAGTTTTTGAGCATCATCGGCCACATGGGTTTCCCCTGAGTTCTGTGCTGATGCCGCTGCCTGTTCGGGTACGGCTGATGCATCGGTGTCCGGGTGCGGAGTGGCATCGGAAACGGGTTGGTCCACCGGGGGGTCTGCCGTGGAATCAGTGGAGGAAGCAGCGGGCTTCGGCTCAACACCGCCGGCATTCGTTTCAACACTCTCAGCAGAGGATGTCTCTTTATGCGAATTTTCTTCTGTTTGCCTATCCGTTTCCTCTGATATTTCGCCTGTCTTTGATGATCCGTTTATTGCATTCCTGAGAGCCGATTCAAGCTCGGACACAAGGGAGGAGACATCTTCTTCGACGCCGTCTTTGTCTTTCAGGTGGCCGAGCAGGATGCGGAGCATATCAATAGACTTGAGTATTACGTCCATAAGCTCCCGTGAGAGTGAAAACTCCCTGTCCCGGAGCCGCTTCATGATATTTTCCGAAGAGTGCGCAACATCAACTATCGGCTGAAAGCCAAGGAAGCCAGCGGCGCCCTTGATCGTATGCATGGAACGGAATATCTCGTTCAGGAGGTCGGCATCTTCACCTTTTTGCTCGAGCTCCACAAACAGAGGTTCAATTTTATCGAGCGATTCCTCAGCCTCGGTTATAAACTCGGATATTATTTCTTCCATTTCATCGCTCATGGCGTCTCTCTCCCTTGAACATATAATCGTGGCAGCATCTTACACGCCTGCCTTTGCAAAGATTCCGTCAATTTTTTCTCTCAGCACTTCACCCGTAAATGGTTTTACAATATAGTTGTTGACGCCGGCCTGTATTGCTGATATCACCTTGTCCTTTTCCGCTTCTGCAGTTACCATAAGAATCGGAACCGAGTTGATTTCGCTGTCCGCCCGGACCTTTTTGATAAGACCAAGTCCGTCGAGGTTAGGCATATTCCAGTCGCTTACGACCAGGCCAAAAGTTTCGCTTTTAAGCTTAGTGTATGCCTGTTCCCCATCTTCGGCCTCGTCGATGTTGGTGAAGCCGATCTGTTTCAGCAGGTTCTTGACTATTCGTCTCATAGTTGAGAAGTCATCCACGACGAGGACCTTCATGCTGAGATCTATTGCCATATTATTCTCCTCCTTTAGAAAATAGTTTCTTTATAATCTGTTTAATATTGGATATTATCTGTTCGCTTGTCACCGGTTTTACGACATAGCCGTCTGCGCCGCTCTGCAACGCTTTCTGCCGCTCGGTCTCGTCATCTTCAGTAGTAACCATCAGCACCGGGAGCTCGGACCATACGGGATCTGAGCGGATCGATTTTATCAGTTCGATCCCGTCCATATAGGGCATGTTAAGGTCCGTCATAACCATATTTACGGGATCGGTGCTTAACTTCTGAAGCGCATCGATGCCGTTTTCGGCAAAGACCACGGAGTAGCCTTTGGATTTCAGGTAATGGCCGAGCAGTTTCCGCGTTGTGCTGCAGTCATCAACTACGAGGATTTTCATCCTGCCACCCCGTCACTATTTGCATATATATCATTCTTCATATTCATCACACCTTTCTGTAACTGATTATCCCGTCCACGGCGCTTGGTCGGAACGCCCTTGTAACGTTATGCAGGCTCTCCGTAGCGCCTATAAAGAGATAACCTCCCGGTTTCAGACAATCGTAAAGGTTGGATACCGCTTCCTGTTTCGATTTAAGATCAAAATATATAAGGACATTACGGCAGAATATGATGTCTGCTCCATGCATGGCTCTCATATCTTTCGATTCTGTAATATTGATTTTTGTCAACTTCACGCTTTTTTTGATCTCATTGTTCAGACGGAATACCTTGCCATCGGGCGTGAAATATTTTTTGAGATACTTTGCGGGGACGTTTCTTGTTGAATAGGACGAGTAGCATGCCATCCTGGCAGATGCGAGAACATTGTTGCTGATGTCTGAACCCAAAATATCGAATGCATTAATACTGCCGAACTTTTCCATCAACATCATTGCGATCGTGTATGGTTCTTCCCCCGTTGAGCAGGCCGCAGACCATATCCTTACTTTTGATCTTTTTCCAGTGTTTAATAATGACGGAACAACCGAGTTGACACAAACCTGGAGTTGCTCCATTTCTCTGAAGAAATAGGTCTCGTTTGTGGTGATAGCGTCGAACAGACGAGACAGGTCATTTCCGTTTGAACTGTATTTGAGAAGGTTGAGATAGTCTTCGTATGTTTTGAGCTTTTTTTCCTTGAGAATGGAACTCAGGCGGTTTTCTATGAGATACATCTTTGTGTCAGGGACGAATATGCCGCTTTTTTCGTAAATGATATCTCTCAGTTCCCTGAAAGTCTTTTCGTTGAGCGATACCTTCAGCATGCCGCTGCACCCCTCGTCAGGTCGCTTCCGATGGGGTCGATCCTGGCCTGTATATCTTTATGTAACTCATTCTTCCGCCTGCCGAGTGTTTCAGCATCGATCAGGAAAAGGGCCCTTATAAGTTCATCAATGACATCACTGTACTTTTCGGCTTTCAGCATTTCCATCATGGGTTCGAAGGCCTCTATATCCCCTATCTTGCCAAGAGATATTACGGCGGATTTTCTTACGTGGCTGTCCGGATCCGTAATTGCCCCGATAAGCAGGTCTCTTGATTCGACTCCGTCGATCATTCCAATGGATTTGATACTCGATCTTCTCACGTCGCGCAGATTACTGTTGAGAAGTTCGATCAGCGCAGGCACGGCTTTTTTGCATCTGAGATTTCCGACACATTCGATAGCGATTGATTTCCCTCTGTACCTTATAGAGTCATCATCAAGCAGAGAGATAAGCTCATCTTCGCAGCCGATTGCTTCCACAGAATTCATGATGAAGCTTATTTTTTCTTCATGCTCCGGTATCGATGGGTCGAAAGCCCCGGCCATATCGATCATGGACCTGATGGAGCGGACGGATTTTATTATTGACAGACCGCTGACAGCGGCACTGCATGTTTCCCAGTCACTATCGCCGAGCATCGAAATCAGAATTTCCTCAACACACTTATCGTCAGGGATTGCCCCAAGGCGGATGAGGCTTTTCAGGATGACCGGTTTTTCTGCTGCCTCAGATCGCGCGAAGTAGGACATAAGTGTATCGACTGCTTTTTGGGAAGGTATCTTGCCAAGGGTCTCCGCAGCAGCGTACCTGAGCGATTCTGATGTTGCAGTCAGTAAGTCTGCAATCGGACCTACCGAATCTTTGATTTTGAGGTCAGAGAGTGCTTCAAGCGCGGAAAATGCGACCCATTCATCATCATGAAGCGCTCTGAGAAGGCTGTTCAGGGCCTTCTTGTATCCAAGCCTGCCAAGGGCCTTCGCAGCCGAAGCTCGTACGTTGGCGTTGCGGTCATTTTCGAGGAGGTCTTTAATTTCGGCTTCGTAATCGCATTTTTGAATGTCGTATATCAGATCAAGTGCGAACTTTCTGATATCATCGTCTTTGTCCTTCAGCAATTCCCGCAGAAGGGGAACCGCTATGACGTTCATTTCCCTGAGTATTATTATTGCCGTATTGCGAAGAAAAGCGTTGCCTCTTAGCAGAGGCAGGATCATGTATGCTGTTGCTTCATTCCTGATTTTCATCAAGGAATGAATGGCGGCATCCTGAACTCCATAATTATCATCGTGGAGAGCCCTGATCAGCGGGTAGACAGCGCGGACGTCTCCTTCTCCAAGCGCTTCGGCAGCGGCACGCCTTTTGAACGGGTCCTGGTGTTGCAGGTTTCTTAAAAGACTTTCGAATCTTCTCTTATTCATCTCCAGATCAGTCTATGCTTTTATTAGGCTGAAAGATCAGCCGAATTAATGAAATAATCCTTATGGATAGTATCGGGACGAACAGGGGAATACTTTAGGCGATAATAGCGGAAAAGGAGAAGAAAACAGAACATAATCTCTGCATTCAGGGTTTGCCGCCTGCTTGATCCTTCACTGCACCGGCCTCGGCCTCGGTTTTTACATTGTTACGGCCCGATGTCTTTGCCATGTACAGGGCGCTGTCGGCCCGCTCGAATACAGAAGCGGGGTCATCGTCTCTGCGAAATTCACTGATGCCTATGCTTATTGTGAGTGGTATTTTGTTGTTTCTGTAGGAGAATGTTGAGTGGTGAATATAGTGCCTCAGGGCCTCTGCAGCCGTCTGCGCCTCCTGAAGCGGCGTGTGCGGCAGAATGACCGCGAACTCTTCCCCGCCGTATCTGGCAATAAAATCGTTAATTCTCATTTTTTTCCTCATCAGGGAAGCAAGCTTTTTCAGGGCGAGGTCGCCGACCTTGTGCCCGTATGTATCGTTGATTTTCTTGAAATGATCGATATCACAGATCATCAGTGATGACCTGACCCCGTATCGTGCAAGATTTGCTATGGTTTCCGATATTTTTGCATCATATGAACTTCGGTTGTTGAGACCCGTCAGCTTGTCGGTGTGGGATTCCTTTTCCAACTGCTCGGCTTTCTTTTTTATCCTGGCGGCCTCCTGGACGATTTTGCTCATCTTTTTGCTCATCTCGCGAATCGTCTCTTCCGTTTTTCTTATTCTCTGAAGGTCCTGCTCTCTTTTCTTCTCGATTGCAGCATTGATGTTTTCTATTTTGCGCAATACGGCTGTCTTCATCTTCTCGATTCCTTCAGCCGTATTTGTTCCGGGTGACGTAAAATCTTTCTTTATCCCGTCTATGCTTACAGACAGCCTGCTTTCAAAATCACGCCCCATACGGAACATCTCCTGGTAGGAAGAAAGCTCTCCAATGAGATGTTTCTCAATTTCCTCAAGATAGTTCATTGTCTGCTTTATGAAGGACTGCATGTCATGATTGGATGATGACAGGGAATCCAAGTATCCCTTGATGGTTCTGATAATCGAATCCAGCCACTCGATATGGTCGGAAGTAACGTCTGCACATTCCATAAACTGTTGCTTGAGTATATTGAGTTTGTCAGCTATAGAGGAAGGGACGTTGTGCGAAAAGAGGTCAATGGTGGATTCGGCGAGACGCTTGACCCTGTTGCCGTCTTTAACCAGGGAATTGCCGGCAGGAAGCCCCGGTTCGGTGAAGAGTTTCTTTACTGTGTCTTTGATGTACATTCGCTCGGCAATTAGTTCCGTGTTCAGCTGTTTGCGGTTGTCCCTCGACAGTTCGCGGAGTATGTCCATGACTTCATCCGCAACGGTGAATATTTTTTCCCTGACGGTTGTCATAGTTTGTTTTTGAAATTGCAGGAATCTAACATCATCACCCGGGATCAGTAGGCTATGCAGTCTGCTTCAGATTCGATCAACAGGTCATCCTGAGATTTCACCCGGTTTCTGCCGGCTCTTTTCGCGAGGTATAACGCCTTGTCGGCCCGCTCGAAGATGGAGTCGGCGGTATCATCAGGTTCGAAAGTGCTTACTCCAATGCTTACCTTAAGTGGTATCTGGCTGTCACTGTATGTGAAGACTGCGTTGTCTATATAGCTCCTGATCCCCTCGGCTGCCTGTTTTGCCCCCTTCAGGTCCGTATGGGGCAGTATTACCGCAAACTCTTCCCCTCCGTAGCGACAGACAAAATCGTTCTGACGCAGCCTTGTCTTCAGAAGCTGCGCCAGCTTTTTTAGCGCGAGATCACCCACCTTGTGCCCGAACGTGTCATTTATTTTCTTGAAATAATCAATATCGCATACAAGTAGTGAAGCATCTATGCTATATCTTGATACGTGAGCTATTGTTTCATCTATCTTGTCGTCGTAGGCCTTTCTGTTGAACAGACCGGTAAGTGAGTCTCTGACGGATTCGAACTCGAGCTCCTGGGACCGCTTTCTTATTTCATCTGCCTCCTGCTTGATTTCGAGCATTTTTTTCCCCATGGCCTCGAGGTTCTTTTCGGTTTCCCTGAGGCGGATCATGTCGTGTTCCTGTTTTTTCTCGATTCCGAGATTTATGTTTTCAATTTTATTTATGACTGCAGATCTTATCTCGTCGATATTCTCGAATCTCCTGATATGATCATTTATAGTCGTGACGTTTGCCGAGATATGTTTGTTGAACCTGTTGTTGACCTTGAATGAGTTCTGCTGCGATTCAATTTCGCTTCCCAGTCTCTTTTCGGTTTCGGTCAGGTATTCCGTTGTCTGTTGCAGAAAATCTTCCAGTTCCTTGTTTCTGACGACAAGCGAGGAAATGTATTTCTTGATAATTTTTATGGGCGAGTCCATCCATTCCGTTGAATCGAGCGGGATATTCATTTCTTTGAACTGGTCTCGTATGTCGGCTATCTTCTCAAGCTCGGAAGGTGGAAGAAGCTCGGAAAATCTGCTTAAAATTGCATTGCTCCAGTCTTTGAGCACTTCGACTTCACGGGAGACATCGGATCCGGTTCCACTGCTGCTTTCTGCCAGCAGAGTCTTGACCGAATCGCTCCAGAACATTTTCTCCGCTATCATGCGGCTGTCTATCAGCTCACGGTTTTCACGGGAAAGGTCTTTAAGAATGTTCAGAATCTCATCGGCTATTACGTAAACCTTCTCTTCGAATGCTGCGTCAACGTCTGATAAATTGAAATTTTCTGTCAACTTCCGCTCCTCCTATGCCGTTTATTTCCATTTTTAAACTTTGCATTATCCCGCTGTTAATATCGGACGGAAAAATAAGAATCTTAAATGTTCAAATAAGAATGATTAGAATATGTTTACCTGCCGCCTGCCAGCGCAGTTCGTCAACGCTCAATCATATTGAATGCCGGGCAGTCATAATATTGACAGTCTTGTCAGCCCTTAACATCCTGGAAACAAAGGGAAACATGTCAGGCACGTTATTTGATACTGCAGGGTCATGAGATTTCTTAATGACATCTGCGTGAATGAAAATAACTTTAGGAGAATCACTTTTAAAGGAGGGATAAGTTAATGGCTGACAAGAACACAGACATTCAGGATGATGCTGGTGAACAGCCAAAAAAGAAGGGAAGCAAAACATTAATAATAATAATAGCCGCGCTCACGATAGTACTCGGCGCCGGGGGCTTTGTTGGATACAAGTTGTTTGCAAGCAAACCCGACGGTGAGGGTGAACAGAAAAAAGTTGAAGAGGCCAAGACATCAATCATTGCGCTTGATCCGTTTGTGCTCAATCTGGCCGACAGGGGCAGGTATCTGAAGGTAACAATCCAGCTTGAAGTCACAGACGAGTCCCTGGTTGAAAAAGTAGAGGCAAAGACGCCGCAGCTTCGGGACACGATCATTACTCTTGTAAGCAGCAAATCAATCAATTCGATTGCAAGTCCGGAGGGAAAATTCCAACTGAAAGATGAAATCCTTTTCAGAGCCAATCAGGTCATGGGCGGAGAGAAGGAGGCATTCAAGAACCTGTTTTTTACTGAATTCGTAATGCAATGACAGACAAGATACTCTCACAGGATGAAGTAGACGCCCTGCTCAAGGGTGTCGCCACGGGTGAAATCGAGACCGAGGAGTCACCTGAGAAGGTCGTAGCCGGAGCGCGGTCCTATGACTTTACGAGTCAGGAACGCATCATCAGGGGACGGATGCCGGGACTTGAGATGGCAAATGATGCCTTTGCCCGCAAGTACAGGCATTCATTATCGAACCTTATCTCAAAGTTTGTGGATATCAGCATCCAGAATGTCGAGATAGTCAAGTTCGGTGATTTCATCAGGACCATCCCGGTGCCTTCAAGCATCAATATCTTCAAGATGAGTCCTCTGAAGGGGTACGCCCTTTTAGTGCTTGAGGCGCCTCTCGTATTTGCGCTTATTGAGTTTTTCTTTGGAGGTTCAAGCGCTCATAACATCAAATCGGAGGGAAGGGCATTTACATCCATAGAAAACAGAGTCATAAACAAATTCGTACAGATGGCCCTCGAAGATATTGCCGAGGCATGGAAGGGGATCGCCCCTGTCAGGACCGAATTCATCGGAACCGAAATCAACCCGCAGTTTGTAACTATTGTCACGACGACCGAAATTGTTATCAATATCGAGATACTGATTGAGATCGAGGATTTTGCAGGACGCATGTTCATCTGCATTCCTTATTCCATGGTGGAGCCGGTAAAGGATAAACTTCATTCAGGAATACAAGGTGACAGGCAGGAGGCTGATCACAGGTGGGCAGAGATGCTCAGGGCCGCGCTTAAGGAGACCTCGGTGGAACTGAGTGTAGAGGTCGATACCCTTACGCTTACTTTTGGAGATGTCATCAACTTCCAGCCCGGCAACATAATCAAGCTCGGTAAAACTCTGGACCAGGAAGTCACGTTGATGGTGGAAGGGAGGCCGAAGTTCCGCGGTCTGGTTGGCGTAAGTCATGGAAGTCAGGCGGTCAAGATAACGAGGATAGTCGAATAGACAAAAGCGGCCGATGAAACGACCGCTTTAAACAAAAGAAACTAAACAAGGGGGTGCCCTATGGCGGATCAGGAAGTAAAGGACCACGAATTTCAGGACTTGAAAGAAGAAAGTGCAGGCAATGGCGATGGAGAGGAACAGAGATCACGTGACATTGAGTTCCTCCTGGATATCCCGGTCGAAATATCTGTGAGACTGGGCAATACGCGAATGTTCATCAAGGACCTGCTGCAACTCGGCCAGGGCTCTGTGGTCGAACTCGATAAACTTGCCGGGGAACCGATGGAAGTGCTGGCCAATAACCGCCTTGTGGCAAGGGGCGAGGTAGTCGTTGTCAACGAGAAGTTCGGAATCAGACTGACAGATATTATCAGCCCTTCGGAGAGGTTGACACAACTGAAATGACCACTGTCTATATTCAAACAGCGGCGGCTCTCGTATTCGTTATCATTCTGATAGTCGGTCTGAGCTATTTCATGCGGAAGAGGCAGGGGGCGGAAGGATTCATGAAGGTTGTAGGGTACCAGTCCCTCGGACCCAAAAAGGGAGTCGCTGCCGTGAAGATCGGCCGGGAAATACTGCTGCTGGGGGTATCAGTGAGTGATATTCGTTTGCTGAAAGTATACCCGGACGATGAACTGATCGTACCGGAGAAACCTAATTTTCAGGACCGGCTGCACGGCATAATGCGCAGAGCCGGGAATGGAGACTGACTTGAGATTATGAGATCTGCCGAGTTTAAGAGAGGACACAGAGCGGAAAGGGGAAGCATATTGATCCCCCGTACTGCATATACAGCGCTGACATTGATCCTGTTTGTACTTCTGTGGTGCGGTGATGCATGGGCAATTGACCTGAATGATATAAACAGTCCGGTTATCGAGGTGTTTCTTCTGATAAGCTTTCTGTCGTTCCTCCCGGCAGTACTTATCATGGTTACATCCTTTACGCGTATTGTCGTTGTTCTGTCGTTTTTGAGACATGCCTTCGGCGGCCAGAGCGTACCCCCGAATACCGTGATTATCGGGCTTTCACTGTTTCTGACATTCAATATCATGTCGCCGACTATCAGCGCGGTCAACGAAAGGGCTATTACTCCTTATATGGAAGAAGAACTGAGTATCGGCGAAGCGGTCAGCAATGCTGTTCCGCCTCTGAAGGAGTTCATGCTTAAGCAGACCCGCCAGAAAGATATTGCACTTTTCATGGGGCTCGCCAAGAAACCGGCGGCGAAGTCCCCGGAGGAACTCTCTATGAGCGTCCTTATACCGGCCTTTGCAATAAGCGAGCTGAAGACAGCATTCGAGATAGGATTTCTGCTTTTTCTGCCTTTCCTGATTATTGATATGGTTGTGGCAAGCATACTTCTGAGTATGGGGATGATGATGTTGCCTCCGGTTATGATATCACTCCCATTCAAGTTGCTTCTCTTTGTGCTCGTGGATGGATGGAACCTTATAGTGGGCTCGATGGTAAGGAGTTTCGGATGACGGTTGAGATGGTAAAGGGCATTTCTGCTGATGCTTTCACGACTATGATGGTTGTTGCGGGACCGGCCCTTCTGGTAGGTCTGATAGTGGGGCTTGTGATCGGGTTCTTTCAGGCGATCACGCAGATACAGGAGTTCACGTTGACGTTTGTTCCCAAGATGATAGCGGTCTTTACCTGTCTTTTTTTGCTGATGCCGTGGTTGTCGGAGAAGATGATAACATTTACCAGAAACATTATCGAGAACATACCTTCATATGTACGGTAAAGGGAGATTGTGCTGAGTATGATTGACCAGGTTGATGCTCAAGAATTTTCGCAGTACATCACGAACTTTCTGTTCATTCTCCTCAGGTCGGGCATATTTGTTGCTCTGCTCCCCGTCATAGGCGGCAAACAGTTGCCGGCACAGTTCAGGATAGGTTTTGCAGTTTTTATTGCAATGCTTCTTACCCCGGTTGTGCATTTCGATATAGCCGGGCATGGTATGGCTCTCCTTGTAATGAAGGAGATTCTGATCGGCATAGCGCTCGGGCTGACGGTAAGATTCATCTTCATGGCCGTAAATATGGCAGGCACTTTCATCAGTCATACTATGGGAATGTCCATAGCCAGGGTATTCAACCCTGAGATCGGTCAGTCTTCCCATATCGCTGAAACTTACGGTGTAATAGCGATGCTGATGTTTCTGGCGACCGATGCACATCATGACCTGATTTATGTTTTCGTCAAGAGTTTCGAGGTCCTGCCCGCAGGCAGGCTCGATATTATGCCGGTTATTTCGGATATTATGGCGATGGTAAGCGGTCTCTTTGTCCTGGCCATAAAGATCGGAGCGCCGGTTATAGTCGGGTTGATGATTTCTCATATTTTAGCCGGTTTCCTGTATAAGGCGGCTCCGCAGATGAATATATTTTTTGTTGCACTGCCTTTGAATATATTCCTTGGATTCCTGCTCATGATACTGAGCATCCCGGTATTCGAGCATGTATTCAGGATAAGCCTCAGTGATCTGAGGACAGACATGATAGAACTGCTTATGAAGGCGAGAGGATAGGCGGAAAACAATGTCCGAAGAATTTCAGGAAAAGACTGAACGAGCTACCCCGCGAAAGCTGCAGAAGGCAAAGGAGAAGGGGCAGGTAGCACGAAGCCAGGATCTGACGACTATGTCGGTTATGGGAGGCATTCTGCTTATCCTGTACTTTGGCAGTGGTTATCTCGGCAGATCGATGGCAGAAATGTCGGCAGGAATATTCAGTATGCAGTATGGAACAGAACCTTATGATGTTGCGCGTATGGCGGTTATTGAAGGGGCGAAGATTACTTTGCCTTTTTTCCTTGTAGCAGTTGTAATCGCCATAGCGGTCAGCGTGGCACAGGGAGGGTTTGTGGTAAAACCCATGCAGTTCGAGATAAACAAGCTGAATCCGGTTGAAGGCCTGAAGAAACTTTTCTCTCTTAAAGGGCTTACGGAATTTCTGAAAAGCATACTTAAATTCCTTATCGGCGGATGGGTTGTGTATTTCATTATGAAAAGGGATATTAAAGTTTTCCCCTCACTTTCCGCCCTTAAGTTCGGGGAACTCGTGAAGGAGTCCGGACGACTCATCTTCGAGGCCATGGCGATATCCTTCCTGTTTTATATGATAGTTGCTTTTATGAGTTACTTGCTCGAAAAGTGGCAGCACGCAAGGTCTCTCAGGATGACCAAGCAGGAAGTCAAGGAAGAACACAAGGAACTCGAGGGAGATCCGCTGATTAAATCGAGAGTCCGGAGTCTGCAAAGAGAAGCGGCACGTAAACGCATGATGCAGGAAGTCCCGAATGCAACGGTTGTTATCACCAACCCGACTCATCTGGCTGTGGCACTTAAATACGAAGATGACGGGATGCCGGCACCACGTGTCGTTGCCAAAGGCGCTGGAGTAGTGGCGGAAAAAATAAGGAAGATCGCCAGGGAGAATAATGTGCCGGTAATAGAAGATAAACCGCTGGCGCGTTCGCTTTTCAAACTTGAGCTGGATTCTTTCATCCCTGAGGAACTTTACGTTGCCGTTGCCAGAATACTGGCTTACATATTCAAATCGAGAGGGCAAGGATGAACTTTCTGACTCTGTTACAGAAACGTGGGGATATTGCGGTGGCAGTTATAATGGTTTCCGTAATAGGTGTAATGCTGCTGCCGCTCCCACCGTTTGTACTGGACATACTTTTGTCCATGTCGATCTCGCTTGCTATTACCATACTGATAACCTCAGTTTATATAAGGAAGCCTCTGGACTTTTCTGTTCTGCCCTCCATACTCCTGATGGCGACACTTTACAGGCTTTCTCTGAACGTGGCATCGACAAGACTTATACTCCTTAGGGGTCATGAGGGTGTGGATGCTGCGGGACAGGTAATAAAGTCATTCGGGAATTTTGTTGTAGGCGGGAATTATGCGGTAGGTCTGATCATATTCTTTATTCTTGTCATAGTAAACTTTGTCGTCATTACAAAGGGATCCGGGCGAATCGCCGAGGTTGCAGCGAGGTTTACACTCGACGCGATGCCGGGAAAGCAGATGGCGATAGATGCCGACCTGAATTCCGGACTGATCGATGAAGATGAGGCGCGCCAGAGAAGAGAACAGATAGCACAGGAATCAGATTTCTACGGAGCTATGGATGGCGCAAGTAAATTTGTCCGTGGAGACGCGATAGCCGGGCTTGTAATCACAGCAATCAATATCCTGGGTGGCCTGATAATCGGAACCCTTCAGAAGGGCATGCCTATTCTTGATGCCCTTACCACATATACAATTCTTACAATAGGAGATGGTCTTGTATCACAGATCCCGGCTCTGCTTATTTCCACCGCGGCCGGTATCGTTGTCAGTCGTGCAGGCACGGACAGCGACATAGGACGGGATATTACGAAGCAGGTCCTGATCAATCCAAAGGCCCTTATCACGGTATCCGGAGTTCTGCTGGCGCTGGGATTTGTCCCTGGTCTGCCTCATACCCCTTTCTTTCTGATATCCCTTATCGCCGGCGGGATGGCATACATGTTCAGCAGGATGGATATGCAGGAAGAGGTGGATGAAAAAGAGTCGGCGGATCAGTCAGCTTCCGAGCCGTCTATAGAATCTTTTATTGAACTCGATCCATTGAGTCTGGAAATAGGTTACGGGCTGATACCGCTGGTTGAAGAGTCCACGGGAGAGCTGCTCGGCAAGATAAGAGCTATGAGAAGGCAGCTTGCTTCCGAGCTGGGATTCGTCGTGCCGCCGATTCATATAAAGGACAATCTTCAGTTGAGACCTCATGAGTACAACTTTCTTATAAGGGGAAACGAAATCGCAACTGGTGAAGTAATGATGGGGAGCTGGCTGGCAGTTGCCTCCGGTGAAGCAGAGAAGATCGAGGGTGTCCCGACACGTGAACCCGCATTTGGTCTGCCCGCCTACTGGATAGAAGAGTCGGATATGGAAAAGGCGCAGCTCGCGGGATATATGGTGGTGGATCCCGCAACCGTTATCGGCACACATGTAACGGAACTTATCCGGGCTCATGCATGGGAACTCTTGACAAGGAGTGAAACGCAGAAGATACTGGACAATGTATCCAGGACTTATCCAAAGATAGTTGAGGAGCTGATTCCCGGCAATCTGCCTCTTGGAGTGGTGCAGAGAGTGCTGCAGAATCTTCTTAAGGAAAGGGTCCCTGTACGTGATATAATGACGATTCTTGAGACTCTTCTTGACTACTCTCCAAATGTGAAGGACCCCGAGACGCTTACGGAGTATGTCAGGCGCGCACTTTCAAGAACCATTACAAAACAGTATATAAACGAAGAAGGGAAACTTCCGGTCTTCACTCTCGACCCTGCTTACGAATCGATTCTCTCTCAGGCCGAGGGCGGCAATATAGGGCCGGATATCATTAACAGACTGGCAAAGAGTATAGAGAAGGTGCTTACTTCTGGCTCGCTTAAAGGGGCTCAGCCGATAATACTGTGTTCGTCCGGCATAAGGAAATATCTGAAGAGAATCGTTGAAAGGATTTCATCTTCGTTAGTTGTTTTGTCAAGCTCTGAGATACTTTCCAGCACCAATCTTGAGATAAGGGGAATGGTGAAGTATGAGAATTAAGAGATTCCGTGGAAAGAGCTTTTCTGAAGCACTTGCGATGGTCAGACGGGAATTAGGCGCCGATGCTCTTATTCTATCATCGGACGAGCGGAAGGATGCAGGCTTGTATGTGGAAGTAACGGCCGCAATAGATTACGAACCCGAAGCCAGAGAGGACACTGTACAGAATGCCGCAGATAATGTTGCATCAGGCGGTTTTGAGGAGTTGAAACGTGAGATCAGCAGCATGAAGCGTTATCTGGAGACCCTGAGAAACAGCGGATTTCAGCTTTCTCTGCCGGAAGCAAAACGTGATGTATATTTCTTTCTTAAAGAACGATCAATCGATGAGGAGTACGCACTTGGCATTGTAGAACGCGCTGGTACGGTGAGGGAGGCAGTAGAGGTCATGACGGATGATATGCAGCTGTTCATGGAGCAGGATTCAGGAAATGGAAGCAGCGGCGAGAAGGGGATTGATTCCCGTACGGTCATGCTGATAGGCCCAACGGGTTCAGGCAAGACAACAACGGTGGCGAAGCTTGCATCCAAAGCAATCCGGGAAGGAAAGAGAGTGGCACTGATAAGCCTTGATACGTTGAAGATAGGGGCAGCAGAGCAGATAAGGGTGTATGCAAGAATGATTGGTATCCCACTGGATATAGTGTCCGACAGTGAAGGGTTTCTGAAGAGTGTCAGGAAATTTGCGGACAGGGATCTCATACTGGTCGATACGGCTGGCCATAATCCCTGTGATGAGGAAGGTCTGCGCAGGCTAAGAAGTATCTACGAAACCGGCTTGCCTGTGGATACGCACCTGCTGCTCAGTACTTCAAGTGACAACAGGTTTCTCATGAATACCTACAGTTATTATAAATCATTGCCGGTCAACCGTCTTGCCTTTACCAAAACTGATGAGGCTGTGAGACTTGGTGCGATTTACAATCTCAGCCGACTTTACAGGTTGCCCGCCGAGTATATTACGACAGGTCAGGGGGTGCCGGGTAACATCGAGTTTATTGACAGCAGAGAACTTGCCAATCTAATCATAAACACGGGGAGTGCATAATGGAAATTACAGAAAAAAAGAGCGTCAGAACGATAGCGGTCGCCAGCGGAAAAGGGGGTGTAGGCAAGACAAACATTACGGCCAACTTAGCGATTGCGCTGAGAAGAGAAAACAAGAATGTACTTGTCTTTGATGCGGATCTGGGACTGAGCAACATCGATGTCATTCTCAACCTGGCAACCCGGTATAACATCAAGCACCTGTTTCGCGGGGAAAAGAGCCTGCGGGATCTTATAGTGGAGGGTCCGGAGGGGATCAAGGTACTGCCAGCCAGTTCGGGAATGCAGGAGCTTACCTCGCTTGACGAGTTCCAGAGACTCAGGCTGCTTGAGGAGTTTGAAGCATATGAGGATCAGATAGATTATCTGCTCATAGATACTTCCTCAGGAATATCCGCTAATGTTGCATTCTTTTGCATGGCGGCGCAGGACATAATAATTGTCACATCCCCGGAACCAACCGCCATGACTGATGCTTATGCACTCATGAAGGTTATGTACAACAAATATCAGGAAAAACAGTTCAGGATACTCGTGAATTCCGTCAGAGACGAGATGGAGGCACGTGAAGTTTATGGACGACTCTCAAGGGCAGCCGAACGCTTCCTGAGTATATCACTCGACTACATCGGATTCATTCCTCATGATGAATCGGTGCCCAGGGCGGTGAGGCAACAGAAAGCTCTTATCGAGATGTATCCTGAAAGCGCTGCAGCAAAGAGCATTATCGGTCTGTCAAAGAAAATCTGCATGGATAGCAACGATGAAATAAAAGGAACACTTCAATTCTTTTTTGGAGGACTGTTGAGGGCAAAATGTTAAAGTACAAGACCGAAATAAGCGAAGATCAAAAGGAAGAGATAATCAGGGAATTTCTTCCTTACATCAAGTACACGGCATACCGGCTTTCATGGAAACTCCCGCCTCATGTAACGATTGATGACCTGATAAGCGTTGGCCTTATGGGATTGATGGATGCCCTGAAGAGATTTCAGCCGGGAAAGGTGAAACTCAAGACCTATGCCGAGCTCAGGATCAAGGGCGCAATGATTGATGAACTGAGGGCTACGGCCTGGATTCCAAGGTCGATGCGTAAAAAGATAGAAGAGATCAACAACGCCCGCCTGAAACTCGAAAGAAAGTTCGGGAGGGCGCCCGACGATGCCGAAGTAGCGAAATCGCTGAAGATGCCATTGAAGGAATATTACCGGATTCTTCAGTACGCAACAAACTCCAATCCTGTCAGATTCGAAGATTTCAAGAACAGCAAGTATTCTGACAGCGATCTGAATATCGCAGAATGCATTGCGGACCCCAAGGCCTCAAGCCCGTTGAGTGAGCTGGAGGAAAAGGACACAAAGGAGCAGCTTGCTCAACTCATAGATTCGCTGCCGGAGAAGGAGCGGCTCGTGCTCACTCTCTATTACTGGGAGGAACTGACGATGCAGGAGATCGGGAAGATTCTGAGCATTACTGAATCGCGTGTCTGTCAGATTCACAGTCAGGCTCTGGGGAAACTGAAAAACAAGATAGGAAGTCTCAACTGATGAGTCGGTCTTTATTGAAGAATAATTGTTTTTTGTATGGACGGGTGAATCATGCCTGTAGAAGGACTGAATAACATTTACGGAATACCGCCCGTAAAAAAAGAGCGTGATGCAGGGCAGGAAGGAAGGAAGAAGGGAACGATACGTGAGAAGAAAAGATCAGGAAAAAAGAAACGGGAGAAGGAGCCGGAGGGGAGAGTTGACATCAGAGTATGAGGCGATGATTGCCGGGTATGGGAAAAAGATTCCCTGTCAGAAAATGAGAGAAATCGATGAAGACAAATAATAAAAAAATAATTATGGAAACATGGGTGGTTGGCTGCATTGAAAAGGATACTGCCGGAGGGTACTGCTGGCATGGTCTTTGCGTAATGCCGGGTACGTATCATGTATAAAGGAATCTACATAGCTCTGTCAGGTGCAATTCTCAAGAACAGGAATATGCAGATATTTGCACAGAACATAGCAAACGCCAATACGCCCGGATTCAAGAAGGACAGGATATCCTTCAGGGACTATATTATCCCGGTTGACAACAAGCCTCCCGGAGTCGAAGACTCAAGGGTAATGACCGAGCTTGACGAGGTTACCACCGATTTTTCAAGTGGAACTCTCATGCGAACGGGCAATCCCCTTGATGTGGCAATTAGCGGCGAAGGTTTTTTTGCTCTCGAAGGTAACCTTTACACGAGAAACGGCTCCTTCAGGATTGATGAAGAAGGGAATCTGGTAACTCTCGACGGCATCAAGGTGCTCGGTGACGGAGGGCCAGTCAGCATTCAGGGGACAAAGATAGAGATCGATTCATCAGGTGAAATATTCGTGGACGGTGTTTCCACAGGCAGACTTAAAATTGTTGATTTCAGTGACAGGGGGGTATTGAGAAAGGCCGCTGGAGGGGCTTTCTTTACCGAAAGCGCCGGGCAGGAATCGGGTGCAAGAGTGAGTCAGGGATATCTTGAGGCATCCAATGTCGAGGTCATAAAGGAACTGGTACAGATGATAGAGACCCAGCGGGAATTTGAATCCTATCAGAAAATCATCCAGTCCTTTGATGATGCTGCGTCCAAGACGATAAACGAGATGGGAAGATAAGATATGAAAACAGCAATTAACAATAAAACACTCCTGGGAGGATGATAAATGGAACGGTCACTCTTTATAGCGGCAACCGGGATGGAGGCGCAGAGGATCAATATTGATATAATCGCCAACAACCTCGCAAATGTTAATACTACCGGATTCAAAAAGAGCAGGGCTGACTTTCAGGAACTTCTGTATCAGGGGTTGATGTCTGCCGGAGCAACATCAGCCGAGGGGACGGAGCTCCCGGCCGGCATTGAAATAGGTCTTGGAGTGAAGCCTGCGGCCGTGCAGAAGATGTTTCAGCAGGGAGACTTTGTTTCAACGGGCAACAGCCTTGATCTCGTTATAGAGGGAAACGGTTTTTTCCAGGTAAGCACGCCTGACGGAGAAGTGGCATATACAAGGGCCGGGGCATTCAAGCTTGACAGCACCGGCCGCATCGTTACGTCTGACGGTTATCCGCTTGAGCCGTCTATTACCATTCCATCCAATACCCTTGAGATAACCATAACTTCCGATGGTACGGTCTCGGTACTTCAGACTGGCAGTACAACGCCGGTTACGGTGGGACAAATAGAGCTGGCACAATTCATCAATCCCGGGGGGCTGAATGCAGAGGGGAAGAACCTGTTCGTGCCGACCGGCTCATCAGGCGATCCATCGACAGGTACACCAGGTTCAGACGGTCTTGGCACTATAAACCAGGGATTCCTTGAACTGAGCAACGTCAATGTTGTGGAAGAGATGGTAAACATGATCGTGAGTCAGAGGGCATATGAACTGAATTCAAAGGTGATTCAGTCCTCGGATGAGATGCTTCAGATGGCGAATAATATGAAGAGGTAGGCTGAACGGATAAGCTAATAAAGGGAAGACAGGGAGATGATGGACAGAATATATGAAAACAGGGTATGCAGAATCATAGGAAGTTTGGTCATTGCCGCGATACTGGTGATTCCTTCAGTGGTGCATTCCGCTGACCTGACCGCGGTCAGAGAACATATTGAATCGTTTCTGCTTGACAACTATCCCTGGGACGATATCGAGGTTTCCAGCGTGAGGGTTACCGGAAGGGTCAGAAATGATCAGCCTGCCGAAATCAGAGTGGAGAAGGGCCCCCTTGGGCATGCGGCATTTTCATTCAGGTACAGTGACGGTGCCAGGCGTATAGTGAGAGCGAAAGTAACCGCTTACGCAAAGATTGTTAAAAGCCGCAGACCTTTCAGAAAGGATCACGTGTTGGCACAGGGCGACATTTATGAAGATCGTGTAGATGTCCGGAAAATGCCAGGAAGTGCGATTCAGGATATGAACAGAATCATAGGTAAGGCCCTCAGGAGATCTATTTCTGCCAATGTGCCACTGCGCGAGGATATGGTGGAAACTTCCCTGGTGGTCAGGCGTGGCAGCCGGGTTTTATTGCTGCTGGACGAGGATGGAATCAGAATAACGGCAGTCGGCAGGATTAAAGAGAAAGGCCGTGTGGGTCATGCCGTCAAGGCTGTCAATCTGTCTTCCAACAAAGAGGTGGTAGGGGTGCTCATAGATGAGAGCACGGTCAAGGTGGAGATGTAGAATGAGAAAGGACGATTATATGGACAACAGCGGTATAGATCAATATGAGTTGACCAGGGTCCCATCTTGGTGGAGCTTCGTAATTGTAGTAGCAGCCGCTTTTGCAGGATTAACATTAATATCATGTGCAACGCCTTCTGCCAAGCTTCCACCGCCTCCGCCGAAGTACGTGGAACAGGAGCCGTTGCCGGAAGATGCCCCGTCGGCCAATTCATTGTGGGCTGGAGGAGCCGGGCTTTTCGAGGATACCAAGGCCAGACGTGTAAATGATTTACTTACAATACTGATCGTGGAGAGCCTTTCCGGGTCTGGCACAGCGGAAACTGATACGAACAGGGATTCATCCGCGGATTTTGAACTTTCCGAGTTCCTGGGTATGAATGATGATTTCAATCTGCATAACATATTTCTGCTGAAGGATATGTACAAGGGGTCCAATGTCTTTAATCCGGTTATACGTGGCAGTGGAAAGTCAGATTTCAAGGGTAAGGGTGATACATCCCGGGAAGGTGAACTGAATGCCACTATAACCGCCAGAGTGGTGGAGGTCATGCCGAACGGCAATCTGGTGGTCGAGTCCCGAAAGGAAATCACAATAAACAACGAGACCCAGATACTTGTCATGAGAGGCATGGTAAGGCCTGAAGATATATCAGCCTCCAACACCGTTCTGAGTACAAAGGTTGCTGATGCGAGGGTATATTATGTGGGGGACGGAGTTGTTCAGGACAAGCAGAGCCCTGGATGGCTTGTAAGAATCACGGACAGGATATGGCCGTTTTAGAGTAACAGGTGAAAGGTGCATGGGAAGACTTGGAACTGTGGAATACGGATGTCTATGAGGTGCAGGATGAATAGAGTCACAATCATCATTTTTTCTCTCGTTATTGCAGGTCTGATAATTTCGGGTACTGCCGCTGCTGAGCGGATCAAGGATATTGCGAATTTTGAAGGTGTAAGAGACAATCAGCTAATAGGATATGGTCTCGTGGTTGGGCTTGACGGCACCGGAGACAAGGGCGAGGCCGCTGTCCGCAGCGTGGTGAACATGCTTCACAGGCTTGGGTACACCGCTACGGCAGAAGATCTGCAGTCAAAAAATGTGGCCGCAGTAATTGTTACAGCAACCCTGCCGCCTTTTGCGAAACCGGGCATGAAAGTGGACGCTCTCGTTTCAGCGATAGGCGATGCAAAGAGTCTGCAGGGCGGAACACTGCTTCTTACCCCCCTCAAGGGCCCTGATGGCAAGGTATATGGCCTTGTCCAGGGCCCGGTTTCCATCGGCGGTTTTGCGGCAGAAGGAAACGCGGCATCAGTACAGAAGAACCACCCTACAGCAGGCAAGATACCGGAGGGAGTGATGATAGAGAGGGAACCGCCGTTCATTCTTGGCAGCGGAGACGGCATTCGTCTATTCCTTGACAAGCCCGATTTTGAGACCGCCAGCAATATCGCTGGTGGCATAAATGAGGCACTGGCCGGGAAGTATGCCAGAGCAGTTGATCCGTCTACAGTAATGATCAGGATCCCGGAGCAGTTCAGTGATAATCTTGTCGGGCTTATTACCTCCATTGAGAGACTTGATGTGAATGTTGATATGCGTGCCAAGGTAGTAATAAACGAGCGTACCGGAACGGTGGTTATCGGAGATAATGTAAGAATATCGCCTGTAGCTATAGCGCATGGCTCTCTTGCAATACAGATAAAGGAAAAAAGCCAGGTGTCACAGCCACCCCCGTTTGCGCCGGAACAGGCGGCAACGACAACTGTGCCACGCACAAATATTGCCGTCAACGAGCAGAAGGCTTTTCTCGTAAAAGTATCGGGAATCACTCTTGGAGATGTTGTAAGGGCGCTGAATGCTCTTGGGGTGACACCTCGTGACCTGATATCTATTCTTCAGTCGCTAAAGGCGGCAGGCGCGCTTCAGGCGGAGCTACAGATAATATGAATAATGGTTTTGACATACTCATTGGGGCAGGTCTCAAGAGTTCGGACCGTTTGACGGGCGGTCGGGACAAGCCCGGGGGAGCGGGAGGCAGAAACTCTGAGTACCGGAAAGTGGCACGTGAAATGGAGTCACTTTTTACGTACCAGCTTTTGAAGATAATGAGACAGGCGTCTGAGAGTATGTCGGCGGAAAAGAAGGGCATGGGGTACAATACATATATGAGTATGTTTGATACAGAGATATCCAGAATGATGTCTGAAAAAGGGCTCGGGCTTCAGGATGCCATTGTCAAGTGGCTTGAAAGAGTTCCAGGCTCATTGCCGGAGGGAGAAAATAAATGACCGGGCTAAAGATAATATCGCTTATGCCGATAAGATACTCAGAAAGTGTAAAAAAAAATTACACCCATCGGGAAAAGCCAGTTCCGGAAAGGAAGTTCGAAAGTTGATAATAGATGGAAGTAAATTAAAGGGGGTACGAAGATGAAGATCCAAGGAAACAATCCGGTAGACGGAAAAGAACTGCTCGGGAAGGTTCAGGAAGCCAACAAAAATCAGCAGCAACCGGCGGTAAAAAAAGGTGAACAGCCGGCGGAGCGTCCTGCTGCTGATGACAAGATCAGTCTTTCCAGCAGTGCCAAGGAGATCGCCGAGTTAAAGAAGATGATCGATCAACTTCCGGATGTACGGGAAGAGAAAGTTGCGGCCATAAAGAAGGCGATCGAGAGCGGGACCTATAATATTGACTCCATGAAGGTTGCTGAGAAGATACTGGAAGAATTATGAATCAGGCTGATGCCCTGAAATGTACGTTGCAGGAGCAGATAAACGCATATTCTGATCTATTCAACCTGCTGAAAGAGGAGCGCGCGTGCCTTATCGATATTCAGCCGGCTGAGATCGAAAGAATATCAAAGGAAAAGGATACGGTTGTAATGCGCCTTCGTCTTCTGGAGGAGGAGCGGCAGAGACTTACATCTGACTTTGCCCGGCTGAACGGCCTTTCGCAGGAGATCAGTCTGGAAGATATTAGCGGTTTCACGGGGGACCCTGCTTTCATGGATATCCGGTCAAGACTCCTCTCGATTCTTCAGGGTATAGAAGAGATGAACAGATTTAACAGCGTCCTTATAGAACGGTCGCTTCAGTACGTACGTACGGCCACCGGTTTTTTTAATTCATTCGGCAAAGAGACCCGAACTACGTCAACAGGCGTGCTTTTGTCAAAGGAGACATGAATGTCGCTTAACGGACTGTTCGACATTGCGAAATCTGCAATTTATACCAACCAGCAAGCTCTGAACACAATAGCCAACAATATCGCCAATGCCAACACGCCAGGCTACAGCAGGCAGGAGGTCATACTCGAGGTGGCTAACCCCGTGCAAATAAGGGGAGATTTTGTGGGCCGCGGTGTCACGAGCGGAGGAGTCAGGAGACACTACGACAAGTTTCTGCAGCTTCAGATTATAGGACAGGAGCACAGCTACGGAAGGTCCACGGCGCTTGAAAGCGGGCTGAGCCAGATTGAGCAGATATTTAACGAGGCCCAGGGCCTTGGCATCGGAGACATTCTCGATGAGTACTTCAATGCGTGGCAGGACGTTGCGACAAATCCCGAATCACAGACTGACAGGACCTCGCTTCTGCAGAAGGCCAAATCTCTTGTTCAGGCAGTCAAACAGATGGAGCTGGATATAGAAGATACACTCAATTATATAAATGATGATATAAATAATCTCGTCACTGATATTAATTCCATTACGTCCGAGATAGCATCCCTGAATGCCAAGATAACACAGGTGGAAGCCGGATTCTCAGCGGAAAAGGCAAGTTATTTCCGGGATGAACGGGATCAGAAGCTCTCTGAACTGGCAGAGCTTATGAACTATTCGTGGTATGAAAACTCGAACGGGTCTGTCACTGTTCTTGCCGGAGGCAGGAGCCTTGTGGATGGAGAGATATCCTATAGTATGAATACACAGATTGATGTGGACGGCAACAGACAGATATATCTGAACGGGGAAAATATGACATCGGCCTTTTCCGGTGGAAAGCTTGGCGGTCACATTGCCGCCAGGTCTGATATTAATAGCACACCGCTCCACAGTCTCAGGAAACTGATGGCCTCGATTATCAAGGAGACGAATATTCTTCACAGGCAGGGTTACGGTCTCGATGGATCTACGAACAACGATTTTTTTGATCCTCTGAAGGTTTATACGGTAAATTACTCATCTGCAGGATATGTCTCATCGGCGTCGGTTACAGATGTGACACAGTTGACACTTGACGAATATACTGTGAAGTTTACCTCGTCTTCAGCTTATGAAGTATATGACAAACAGACAGGCTCGCTCATTACATCCGGCACATACTCGGCAGGCAGTCCTATTAATTTTGCAGGGATACGGGTCGTAATCGACGGTTCCCCTGCAGGAGGTGATTCTTTTCTTGTAAGCCCGCTAAAAGGCGTCATCAAGGATTTTGATGTTTCAATAAGCGACACCGATAAAGTCGCAGCGGCTTCAACGAGTTCTGCCCTTCCTGGTGACAACACAAATGCGCTCTCGATTGCCGGGCTGTCACAGACATCAATTTCAAACCTCGGAAGCGCAACATTTGATGAGTATTATGAGGGGCTGGTATCAAGTGTTGGCATCATGAGCAAGGCTGCTCATGACGGCCTTGCCTATGACGATAATATGAGATTTGAGCTTCAGAAAAAGAGAGATCAGGTCTCTGGTGTGTCGCTCGATGAGGAAGCGGCTGACCTGATACGTTACCAGAGAGCATATGAAGCAGGCGCAAGGATACTCAAGATAACTGACGAACTTATGCAGACGATTATAAACATATGAAAATAACCCAGTTTACAATATTCAATCAACTGACGAGATCACTTCAGCGAAACATGACCCGGCTGGCGAGGTACTCCGACCGGCTGTCGAGCGGCAAGAAGATAAGCAAGCCATCGGATGATGTCTCGATAATGAAACGGAGCATGGATTACAAGATCAGCATAGGAGAGATCGACCAGCTCAGGCGGAATATCGGTGATGCTGAGGCACAGGTCGGATTTACAGAGACGGTAATGTCTTCTGTATCGGATGTTCTTACAAGGGCCAGGGAACTTGCGGTTCAGGGAGCCAACGGCTCTCAGACAGCCCAGAGCCGTGCGGCACTGGCTCAGGAGGTGGCAAATCTGAGAGATGAACTTCTCAGGCTTGCCAACAGCAAATTCAGAAACAGATACATTTTTTCAGGATACCTGACTAATGTACCGTCGTATGATTCTTCATTCAATTACAAAGGTGACTCCGGAGAGATTAAAGTGACTGTCGACCGGAACGCTACGCTGGCCGTTAACAAGCCCGGGGATCAGGTGTTCGAAGTCAGTGGAGTTACCTTCTTTGAATCACTTGACAACCTGTACAACGGTCTTGTTAATAACAATGTTACGGACATACAGTCAGAAATTACTTCAATTGAAAGTGCGCTGGATAAAGTGGCGGACGTAAGAGCAGAACTCGGTGCAAAGCTGAGATATCTGGATGACCAGAAGACCAGTCTTGATGACAGGGATGTAATGCTGAGAACTCTGCTTTCAGAGACAGAAGATGCCGACATAGCCGAGACAGTCAGCGAGATAGCAAAGACCGAGCTCACCCTTGAAGCGTTAAGGTCTTCGGGAGTCCGGGTGCTGCAGCAGTCACTGTTCGATTTTCTCGGTTAGCTGTAAGATAAATATAAATAAGATTATGGAGAGGCAGGATGCTCGTACTGACAAGGAAGTCAAACGAATCTATCAAGGTTGGCGATGAAATTACAATTACCGTTGTGGAAGTAAAGGGCAATTCCGTCAGGATAGGGATATCAGCGCCGGATAACATGAGGATATACAGGAAAGAACTGCATGACAGGATTAGCAGGGAAAATCGCCTTGCAATCAGTACGGATATAGATCAATTAGATAAGATTGACAGAGTATTGAGGAGAAAATGATCAAGTTCAGCACGACGAGATTTGGTGAACTGGAAGTAGCTGAGGATAAAGTCATAAGCTTTCCTGAAGGCCTGATAGGGATTCCGGACTCGAAGAGATATGTATTGATAGACCATCAGGATTCCGCGCTCAAGTGGCTACAGTCGCTTGAGGATCCCGGGATAGCCTTGATCGTGGTGGCTCCCGATCTCATATCAGATGAGTTTGATATGGAGGTGGATGGTGCCGTGCGCAGCTTTCTTGAACTTGAGGATATAGAGGATCTTGTCATATTTATCACTATAAGGGTAAGCGGTGAGGATGTAATTGCCAACTTTCAGGGTCCCATTCTGATCAACAGCCGGAATATGCGAGGAGTTCAGGTCGTATTTGAAGGCGCACGCAGGATGGAAACCAACCTGTCTGCCATATCATAAGCCTTTCATTCTGTAAATCTCCCTTATTTACAACAGACCCATTGTAAAATAAATTTCCACTGACTGATAAAAAAAATATCAGTTTGCCCTAAAGTTTTTCTCCAAACATCCGATAAGTAAGCTAAATGTGAAAAAGGTGATGGTCAGGAAAGGAGGGATGAATATACTGAACAGGACCTGAACCTGGTTTTAGGATGCGGGCATGAGTCCGCATAAAAAGTGGTAAGGATGCCACGGTCGGAAGACTAAGATCAAGGAGGAAAAAAATGGGTTTAATAGTCAACACCAACCTCTTCTCTCTGAATGCTCAGAGAAACGTAAACCGCACACAGTCCACACTCGGGACATCGATCCAGAGACTATCATCCGGTCTGAGGGTCAACTCGGCAAAGGATGATGCCGCGGGTCTGGCAATTTCGATGAAACTGTCAGCTCATGTAAGAAGTCTTAATCAGGCCATAAGGAATGCCCAGGACGGAATAAGCGTTGTTCAGACCGCAGAGGGCGGAATGAACGAGATTCACAACATCCTCACAAGGATGAGGGAACTGGCTACTCAGGCTGCAAACGGCCTGCTGTCATCTTCTGACAGGTCCGCACTGAACACTGAGTTCCAGGCTCTCAAGACTGAGATCACGAGGATTTCGGATACTTCCGAGTTCAACGGGTTAAAGCTGCTGAACGGAAGCCTGAGCGCAAACGGTGTTTCACTGCAGGTAGGTCTTAACAACACGACAAACGACAGAATCACCGTATCGGGCAGTTCCTTTAATGACATCGATGCCTCTGCTCTCGGTCTCAGCGGAACCCAGTCGAGCATTGAGACTCAGGCTAACGCGCAGTCCATGCTTACACTCATTGACAGCGCCATATCCACAGTCTCTACCAGAAGAGGTAACCTCGGCGCTGTACAGAACAGGCTCGGCAGCACCATAGCCAACCTGTCTATAACGGTCGAGAATCTGCAGTCCGCCAATTCACGTATCAAGGATGCGGATTTTGCGATTGAAACCGCAAATCTGACGAAGAGCCAGATCATTCTGCAGGCCGGCGTAGCCGTTCTTTCCCAGGCTAACGTACTGCCTCAGTATGCTCTGCAGCTTCTGTCGTAGTATTTTGAGGACGTCGATGGGGGAGCGGCAAAGTCCGCTCCCCTTCATCGAGAAAAGAGGTGAAGAAAATGATCAACGGCGTTTTCGAGAAAGTAAATCTCGAGTCTGCACAGGCTCAGGATACGAAACGCCAGGCCGGTACTGAAACGGCAACTGCCGCTTCGGTCGCCAAAGAGAAGATCGTCAATTCGGAAGAAACGAAGAAACAGAAAACTTATGATGTTCAGGAAGCTATGCACAGGGTTTCTACAACAGCCAAGATGTTCAATAGGAAGATACATCTTGAAATCGACAAGGATCTCAATATGGTTATAGTGAAAGTCATCGACAAGGAAACGGACGAAGTTATCAGGCAGATACCGCCGGAAGAACTCGTGGAACTTGCAAAGCACGCGAATGATATAAAGGGATTGCTCATAAATACCGAAGGATGAATAAGACGATCAGTTTGGCAGGGCAGGGCTCAAAAAACATTTGTGAGATCAGAATCGCATTGACTCCGGCAGGAGGCAGAGTGATTCAAAGCTCCTCAATAAATGGAGGGAAGAAATGTCGTCATTTACTGTAGGCGGACTCAGCACGGGCGTGGATTACAATGAGCTTATCGATAAGATGATGGAGGCCAAGAGGGCGCCCATCCGGGTGCTTGAGAACAAACGGGATGATTATAGCGACAAGATATCTGCTTACAGTGAACTTTCGGATAAGATGGCGGCGCTTAAGACCGCAGTCACCAATCTGAAGACCACGTCGAGTTTTTACCAGAAACAGGCGAGTGTGAATGACACGACCGTGCTGGATGTTACTGTAACTGGAACAGCATCAAGCGGCAACTATTCGGTCTCTGTTACTTCTCTTGCTTCAGAGGAGAAAGAGGTTCACAACGGAACAGGCCTCACCGCTTCAACTGATGTTGTCAACAGCAGTGGAAGCGACAAGGTATTTCAGTACACCTACGCAGGCACTCAGCGGTCTATAACTGTGCCGGACGGAACAACTCTGGACGGACTGAAGACACTTATTAATGATGACACGGGAAATCCTGGCGTGAGCGCAACGGTCGTTAGCGACGGCTCAAACTACAGACTGATCCTGACCGGAGACGATACAGGGGCTTCGAACACTATTACAATCGATTCAGGTACAACACTGGACGGCACCGGCAGTACAGTGGACTTTACGGCGTCATCTTTTTCGGAGACAAAGAGCGCCAGCGATGCATCATTCAGTATTGACGGTCTTGCGATAACAAGGAGCAGTAATACAGTATCAGATGTGATAGAAGGAATGACGATTACGCTGAAAAAGGCCGGCAGCTCTACGACGATATCCGTTACAGCCGATACCGATGCCATAAAGAGTCAGATCGAAGATTTTGTGTCGGCTTACAACGAGGTAATTTCCTTTCTTACGACCAATATGGATTATGACGAAGCGACGAACACTGCGGGCGTACTCAACGGAGAGGGAACGGCCCGCAATGTTCATTCAAGCCTAAGGGATATTGTATCGAGCAGCATCTCGGGACTCACGGGAGACATAAATCTGCTCGCCCTGATAGGAATAACCTCTAACAGCAAGACCGGCGAACTTGAGATAAACGGTACCACGCTCGATACAAAGCTCAGTTCGAGCATGGATGATGTAGCCGAGATGTTTACGGATTCTTCAAACGGTTTAGCTGTTCAACTTTATGATTACATAAACCAGGTGACAAGTTCCGTCGATGGCTCTATCAAACTCAGGGAGGACGGACTCCAGGATGTGATTGACAATATCAACGACAACATAGATGACATGGAGTACAGGCTTGATAAAACGGAAAATGATCTTGTACGCAAATTTACAGCACTTGAGACACTTGTAAGCGGATTCAACACAATGGGTAACTTTCTCACAAACCAGCTAAGCAGACTTGCATGATTCGGGAGGGATTTGAATGGACTTGACGGGCTACAAAAAAGCGGTACTGGATACGACGGACAGGGTGCAGATAATTCTGATGCTCTATGATGGGGCGCTAAACCACATGAAGGTTGCAAAAAGAAAAATCGAGGCCGGTGACATAAGCGCAAAGTGTATCCATCTTGGTAAGGTAACAGCCATAATCAGTGAGCTCTCAAGTGTTCTTGATATGGAAAAGGGCGGCGAGATAGCGGAAAGGCTCAGAAGCCTTTATACATTTTCCCTTCAGAGACTCCTTGATGCCAACCTGGAAAATGATGTATCTGCGATTGAGGATGTTGAACGGGTCATATCACTTATCAGGGACGGCTGGAAGGATATGATGAAATCAGGTCAGCCCGACAAGTTTTCTCTGGCAGGAGCTTAGTTTTTACAGTCATATATTTGACCTACGAACAGGTCATTTTTGTGACCTCAATTCTTACGCCAATACCGGCACATTCCCATTTTAATCTGATTTACCTGAAAAATAAAGATTTTTTGATGGCGCTACGGGTGTAGCAGTTGTGGCAGGATTATTGCATACGACTGCTTGCCAATGACAAACTCTGAAATAGTGCCGGATGTAAGAAATGCATATTCATGAAGCGGGCAGGTTGACACGCAGCGGAGTGCTGGATGTAGGACTGAAATGCGCACATTCATGCCGCTTCTGCTACTACAGTTTTCTCGACAACAGTCCGGATCAGTTCAGAGGTATCAGAAAGGCCAAATTCAGGTCCGCCGAAGAGTGCATGGACATTTTGAGACTATTGCATGACGGGGGGCTTGATCATTTCGATTACACAGGAGGGGAACCATCACTCCATCCCGACATTGTAACAATAACCGAGTTTGCGCATCAGGAACTTCGCATGAAGGGCAGGATGATAACACTTGGGCAATATTTGATGAAGAAAATAAAAAATTGCCGCAGGGCTCACCTTCTTGAGGACCTTCTTGATGCCGGAATAACAAACTTTCTTTTTTCGATTCATGCAGTAGATGAAACTCTTTTTAAAGGGTTGACCGGTGGAAGTTTCATTAAACTCCGGTCTGCCATGGATTATCTCGACGAAAAGGGATTTGCCTATACTGGCAATACGGCGGTCTGCAATCTGAACATGAAGGAGTTGCCCAGGATCGCTGATGAACTCGTAAGTCACAATCTGTATATGCATAATTTCATATTGATGAACGCTTACTATGAATGGTCAAAGGGTGGCAAGGCGCTGGGTGTGCAGGCCAGATATGCCGATATCAGGCCATATTTGCAAGAGGCGGTGAGCATCCTTGAAGAGAGCGGGATAGTGGTTAATATAAGGTATGCGCCAATGTGTACTGTCAGGGGAATGGAGAAGCATCTTGTCGGGATTACCGGTGTCAGGTACGATCCATATGAGTGGCGTAACCTGGGAGGACACTTTGGCGGCAGTCCGGAGGAGTGTGCGAGGTTCGTCCCCATCAGGGAGGGGGATGTTGAAGAAGCGTTCAGGTTTTCGGAGATCAAGGGCAATCTTGATGGACTGCAGATAATAGGAATGAGGGGGAATCATGTAAAGTATTTTCCCGGACGATGCAAAAAATGTACGGCGGTAAATGTCTGTGACGGCATTGATCCAAACTATCTTCAGGCTCATGGTGAAGATGAACTGATGCCCTATGAGGAAATTCAGACAGTTGGGGTCCTTACAGCCGAGAGGCTGGGCTACAGATCAGCATTTATCATGAAGACTGAGCAGTTTGAAGATATGAAGGCCCAAATCAGGGTGGCTATTGAAGAAGGTTCGGTTGGTAAGTCCGACCGCGCCCGGTACCGGGTTAGCCCCCCCTCTGTTTCGGTCATTATCACCTGCTATAACTATGGCAGGTATCTGGAGCAGTGTGTGCGGAGTGTAGTTTCACAGACATTCACGGATGTTGAAATTATTATCGTAAACGATGGAAGCACAGACGACACCATAGATGTGGCAGAAAGACTTATTGCCGGAACAACGACGCATGCTATCAAACTCATTACTCAGGAAAATTCCGGCCAGCCTGCCATCGCCAGAAACCGTGGAATAGCAGAGGCCCGGGGCAGGTATATACTCTGTCTGGATGCCGACGATCTGATTCACCCTGAAATGATCCGGTTGTGTGTTCGTGTTCTCGAAGAGAGACCTGACATTGCTATTGCCTATACAGACAGACGTGACTTCGACGGAGTTGAGCAGATCGTCAATGCCGGTGAATATAATTTCCAGAAACTGAGATATGCTAATCATATATCCTACTGCGCGCTTTTCAGACGGGAGGTATGGGAAGCGGTTGGTGGATACAGGGAAAATGTAAGAGGTATGGAGGACTGGGATTTCTGGATAGCTGCGGGGGCGAAGGGGTTCCATGGACTCCGCATTGCTGAGCCCCTATTTCTTTACAGAAGACATGATACCGGTGTTTATCAGGATGTCCTGCGTGATTCAGAAAGGATATTCGCCAATATTGTCCTGAACAATGCCGAAGTTTATGAAAAAGGTGATATTGAAAAGGCCGGGAAAATCCTGTCGGATACCGAGGTGGACAGAAAAAAGGGGACACCTGCAGTATCTGTGATTATACCGACGAGAAACAGGCCGGAGATGCTTGTAACTGCTATACGGAGCGTTCTTGATCAGAGCTTCAGGGATTTCGAAATTATTGTGGTCAATGATGCAGGCATGGATGTGGAGAATATTATTTCATTTCTCAATGCCGAAGGCAATATAGTCTATGTGCGGCATGACAGAAGAAGAGACAGATCTGCTGCAAGGAACACGGCTCTGAAGTTGGCGCGCGGACGGTATATAGCCTATCTGGACGACGACGACATATATTATCCAGACCACCTTGAGACACTTGTTAATTATCTTGAATCAAGCCGGTTCAGCGTGGCGTACACGGACGCATACCGCTCTATAATGACGAAAGAAAAAGGCAGATATATTTCTGAAAGAAAGGACATTCCGTATTCATATGATTTCAGCGACAGGACATTGCTGGTGAGTAACTATATTCCGATTCTCTGCGTAATGCATGAACGGGCATGCATAGAGAAGGCGGGCATGTTTGATGAGTCTTTTTCCACCCATGAGGACTGGGACCTCTGGATACGAATCTCCAGACATTATCCGTTTGCGCATATAAAAAAGGTGACTTGTGAATTCACCTGGTGGCAGGATGGCAGTTCTACAATAAGTCAGATGAAAAATGACTTTCAAAGAACGAGACGGATCATATATGAGAGATATCGTGAATATGCCAGAGAGGACATCGAGGTATTGCAAGCTCAAAACGAGATGCTCATTCGTTATGAACCGGAACCACACCGGCATTCTGAGGATGATATAAATACGAAGATAACCTCTCTCATCAGAGAAAAAAAGACGGATGAGGCCCTTGATCTTTTAATCGGGATTGTCGAGCGGGACGAGGCGGACCGGGATCTGGTGACGATGCTATGTGATGTCGCCAAAGACAGCAGACGTATTAATGAAGTTAGACAGAGCATCAAGGAATATTTATCCCTTCATATGGCTGACATCGAGATCCTTTGCAGGTATGCCGAGATATGCGTCAAGTCTGGTGATGATCATGAGGCCATCGGCGCGGTCAACAGAGTTTTCATATTTGATCCTGACAACAAAAAGGCCATTGCAGTCCGGAATATGCTTACAAAGCGTCAGGTGACGCAAAAGGCGGCAACATGAAAAAAAAGATAGCTATAATACGCGGGGCAAATCTTAACCCTTGGGAGCTTCAGAACTATCTCCCCCTTCTTGAGAGATATGATATAACCGCCTTTGCAACAACTGAGAATAGATATGATATTTCGGGAATACAGATTCCCGTAGTTAAGATAAATGCGAACTCTTCTCACCCCGATATTTATGCAGAAGGATTTGAGGATACTATTGCCGATGCGGACATTATTTTCAGCGCAGACATAACATGGTTTTATTCCATGCAGGCAGTACTGGCCAAGAAAAAGCACGGCTGCCGCTTAGTATGTCTTGAATGGGAAAATATTCCTTTTGCGTACGAAGATGTGGAGTTCGTCAAACATGTTAAAGAGGTTGTCAGGACAAATGCCGATCGTTTCATAGCCGTATCCGGAATGGCAAAATATGCCCTTTCTCTTGAAGGTGTAAGTGAAAATATCATAGATATAATTCCTATGGGGGTTGACCTGAACAGGTTCAATCCAGTCTGGCGTAACAGAGACAATACCATGAGAAAAACTCTTCTGACAGACGGGTGTGAGATGGTTATATTGTATGCAGGAAGACTTGTCTGGGAAAAGGGTGTTTATGATCTGCTTCATGCGGCCGGTGATCTGATCAGGGATACCGGAAGTGCAGTGAAACTGCTACTTGTAGGGGATGGCCCTGAAAAAGCCGGACTGATGCGCAGAGCGGATGAGCTCGGAATTTCACGAAATGTAATATTTGCCGGAAGTATTTGTCATGAGCAGATGCATCACGTTTACAGCCTTGCTGATATTTTTGTGCTTCCCAGTATACCGACAAAGAGATGGCAGGAACAGATGGGCATGTCCCTGATCGAAGCCATGGCCTGTGGTACGCCGGTCATAACCACATATTCAGGCGCCTTGCCGGAAGTGGCCGGAGACGCAGCCATACTGGTACAACCGGCAGACAGCAGGGGACTTTGCAGGGCTCTCAGATCACTACTTCTTGACAGGAATCTGAGACATGTCAAGGGGCTTCATAGCAGGATGAGGGCTGAGGAGAAGTTCAGTTCCATCAAGACTGCTGCCGCGATAGAGAAGGTCTTTGAGAAGGTTCTGAAACAGACTTACGTTCCCGCATAAACTATCCAGCGGATTGACGCCGAACATTTCTTTGACGCTCGATCACAGAAAAAAGTCCTGGCCGGGGAAAGATCTTCAGCATATTATCATCAAATTCAAAATGAAGAACAGAGGCCAGGACAGGTCCGGAGGAAATTGTGGATACCTCGTGAAATCTTGAAAAATCAGATAGTTAAGGCACTTAATCTGAGGTTAATGGCAATACCAGCGTTTATTGATTCAGTTTGAAGTACACCGGCATGGTTAATATGCGATGCAGGCATACTAATTGCTTTCTCGAGGAGAAGTGAGTTTTGAATGCACGACGGTGCTGTCGTTGCGGCATCGGGGAAAAACCGGAAAAAGAAAAGGAGCTGAATCATGAGTGAAATGATTGCAAGCACAGTACAGGAGGTCACAGAAGAGGAAAAGATAAGGATCATTTCCATGCTTTATGAAGGTGCGATCAATTTCAACCGGACAGCAAGGAAGAAGTGCGAGATCGGAGACCGGCGCGGGAAGACATTCTACATAAGCAAGGTTTCGGCGATAGTCCGCGAACTCTCCCAGTCACTGAATATGGATGCAGGAGATATATCAACAAACCTGAGAAATCTATATGATTTCATATTCGACCGTCTTGCAGAGGCAGATACAAATGAAGATCTGAATGCTTTCGACGACGTTGACAAGGTTCTATGCCTTCTCAGAGATGGATGGAAGAAAATGGAGCAGATAACAAAAAAAAGTGAAGACGGCTGCTCCTGAGATATCGCCATGGACATAAATGACATTACCGTCATTGATAAAGAACAGCTTCTGAAGGAAGCCGGGAAAACACCCGAGGTTCTTCCGCTACTCGGCACAAGGGCGTCGAAGTTGTGTCTTGAGGGAAGATTTCATGAAGCCAACAGAATACTTTCCGTCCTTTCAGAGGTTATACCTGACAATTATGAAGTCTGGAACAACCTTGGGGTAGTGCAGATAAGACTTAATGAACTTGACGCGGCTGAAAGGAGTTTCAAGGCGGCCCTTGCGCTTAATGAAGAATGTCTGGACGTCTACCTGAACCTAGCTCTGTTATACAGGTCTATCGGCAGAAGAGATGAGGCGGACAGATGCCAGATGGAGTATTTGCGAAGGTCAAGGATGAAGGAGAGAGGGCTGCAACTGAAGACGGCGATGCTTAAGGGTTGGATGTTCTTTTCCGGTGGCGATTATGAAGAAGCAGAAAACGAATTTAGAAAGATTGCCGATTCGGCTGCGGACGATCCACAGGTCATACTGGATTTACATATGGCTTTTCTTAAATTGAAAAAGACAGGAACTGCAGTTTCGTGAAGCGGTTTATTGTACATCGGAGAAATAAAGTGGGATGACGGAGTGAGAAATAGACCCAGGCATATTATAGTTATGTCGGTCGATTCTCTGCGATTCGACTGTATCAGTAAAGAAAGCGAAAAGAAATATCTTGCCAGATACGGAGTGGAAGACCTTCCGGACACACCTAACATGAACTGGTTTGCTGAGAATGGAGTGC
>CAZZGC010000004.1:0-37929 GCA_964653915.1 uncultured Thermodesulfovibrio sp. | reverse complement strand
GTTCGAGGCACTTCAGCAGCAGCTGTGCCTGCATATTCAGAGCGTCTTCCGTATCTATACCGGTTATGCTTTTCATGGCGGCATTCCAGTATTTGACTCTCAGATTTTCATCGAGTGTAGCAACTCCAAGAGGGATACTTTCGATGATGTTTTCGCTGAACTCCTTCAGAAGGGCAAGCTGCCGGTTTTTTTCTGCAAGTTCCTGTCTCGACAGGCGGAGGCTACTCGATATTTTTCTGAGTGAGTCGGATATCTGCGCCTTTTCATCCTGCTTCAGAAATGCCCTGTCACGGAATATCAGGTTGCTGATGGATGGCCCAAGAGCACCTGACAGGGTTACCTCCGCCTCACTCCGCAGCTTGAGCAGCCATTCGTCGCTTATATCGTTTCTGTTGAGCGAGTTTTTCCTCAGAAACCCTTTTATCGCAGCGGACGCATCGGATGGGCCGATATACTCGGCGAGTATCTGTTCTACCTCATCTACACTCTTGGGCCGCTCTGATATACCGAGCTGCAGAGGAGAGTAGGAGTCAACGAACACCATCGCCTGTTTTGTCTCTGCTTCCGACTCTCTTGTGAACAGCGATACTGAAACGAAAAACAGGATATTGAGAAACAGCCCCCAGAAAAGGGAATGGCTCCATCGGTCAAGTCCTTTAAGACCGAACAGTGCCGTGGGGTTGAGGAATGAATAGTTAAAAATGTCTGCAAGCACACCCTCACGCTCGATGATGCCGGCCCTGAGGAGGGCGGGTATCATCAATGTGTATGCCCATACGCTGAACCCGGCCAGGATGCCGGCAATTGCGCCGTTCTTGTTGGCGCCCTTCCAGTAGAGTCCCAGAAGGAATGCCGGCGCAAATATAGTTACAGCTTCGAATGATTTAAGACCGATATCGACTAGACTGTAGAATTCGCCTATATATATGGCGAAGGCATAACCGAGAAAGACGAGGCCGACTATTATTATCCTTCTCGTGTTGAGTATCATAAGGTAGAACCCCTTCATCGCGTTGAGCCCCCAGACTGCCGGGACTACAAAACTGTTCATGACCATCGTGCTCAGTGCCAGTGATTCCACTATGATCATTGCGGTGGCTGCAGAGAACCCCCCTATGAAGGCCAGCAGGGCGAGCGTGGGCGCTCCCTGATTAAGAGGTATGCTCAGTACAAAATAGTCGGCGTTTCTCTGAGGCTCGCCAAGAAGAAGGCCTCCATAGGCGATTGGCATTACAAATATATTAATGAGAAACAGATAAAGCGGAAAGAGCCACATGGCCTTCTTGATATGATTAGGTGAGGAGTTTTCCACAACCGAGACCTGAAACTGCCTTGGAAGAAACATTATCGCCATCATGGAGAGAAAGGTGAGTGAAGTCCACTGTATGTAACTGATTTTTGAGTCCCCGCCGAGTGTCATGAGCGAGGCAAAAGGTGAATTTCTTATCCTTTCGAATATATCGCCGAAGCCGTTAAACAGTCCGTATGTGACACTGAATCCGACAGCAATGAATGCAACAAGTTTGATGGCGGACTCAAATGCTATAGCAAAGATCAATCCTTCGTGGCGCTCTGAGACATCTATCCTTCTGGCGCCGAAGAAGATAGCGAAAATGCTCAATATGAGGGTAATTATCCATCCTGCGAAGTGACTGCCTTCGGGTTTGCCGGCAAGTATTGAAAAGGTTGTCATTACGGCCTTGAGCTGGAGGCCTAGGTAGGGAGTGATACCTATGATGGCCACCAGCGTAACCAGGGCCGAGAGGAAGAAAGAGTTGCCGTATCTGGTGGCGATGAAGTCCGATATCGTGGTGATTCTCTTTTCGCGTGCTATGATCACTATTTTTCTCAGGACAATCCACCAGAGTGCGGCTATTAATGTTGGGCCGATGTAAGTGGTAAGAAAACTCAGCCCGGAGTTGGCCGCCTTACCGACACTTCCGTAGAACGTCCATGATGTGCAGTAGACCGCGAGTGAAAGGGAATAGACGTACGGATTGGAGACAAGACTTCTGCCCCTCCTTTCCTTTTTCTCGGCATAATGGGCTACGAGAAAAAGAAGAAGGAGATAGGCAAGTATGACTATGAAGAGCAGAACAGTGGAGAACAATTATCCTTCGTCCTTTTTCTTCTCAGAGAATAGGGTCGCCAGAAACACCAGCACGATGAATGTCAGCCAGGCGGCAAACAGATACGCGGCAAGTCCGTACCGGAATATGCTGACGATCGGCCAGCCGAAAAATACGACGCCCAGTAAAAACAGGGATATCCAGATGTCCCTTGTCATGGTAAGTTATTATAATAAATCGAACGGGAAAAGAAGTAGGCAGTAGGCGGTAGGCAGTAAGCAGTATGCAGTAAGGCGTAAGCAGTAACGCTGATAGATGAAAGCTGAAAAAATATTATGAGCGGACGGGACAGGCAATTCAGGGAAAGGACTCCGCAGCAGCGTGAGGAGACAGCTCGGGTGACGATCGCCCGTCTGTTACAGGACAGGCCTATGGATGCAAAAGAGATTTCTGCAAATGCGGGCCTGCCGGAAAAGGAGGTATATGCGCATCTGGAGCATATCCGAAGGTCGTTGCTCAGGCAGCGTGAACGTCTGGTGATGCAGCCGCCTGTATGCAGGAAGTGCGGGTTCGTATTTGCGAAGAGGGAAAGGCTCGGCAAGCCCGGCAGGTGTCCGCGCTGCAGGGGCGAATCCATCAGCCCTCCGCTTTTTTCGATCAGGACTGTATAACATATTCCTTGCATAATCCCCTATTTTTGTTTTATCATGCAGATTAAGGCTAAGGTTTATGACTGCATCAGGCGCTTATTCAAATTACCTGGGCGGTAGTAGATGACGACCGTCATTAATTTCAATTTTCTGAATTTCTTCAGATCAGAGCGGAGTGTTACTTCCACCAGCAGCGTCCGCTTCAACATCAATTCCTTTCACTCTAACGCCGGAAGAAGAGAACATCCCGATAATGATGTCGTAGATGTTACACCGTCACGTGTGCCGCGGGCTGCGGCAGGATTCCGCGTGGAAAACCCTCCCACCCCTGTCTCACCATACGCCTCATACAACAGGGCAGGCAGAAAAGCTGTCTGTGATGGTCTCAAGGGCAGGTATGTTGATACTTATGCCTGAATAAAGGAAAGTAGGCGGTAGGGGCGGTGCCACGCCCTGAAGCGGGAAGAGCGGGAAAAGAAGTTGGCTTCAGGCTTCCGTAGGCGCCTTCACATTTCCCCTTGCTGTCAGGGCTTAAACACCTTAAACTTCAAGTCCCTGATTGGTCTAAAATGTTTTGCGTTACTGGTGGCAAGCGTTAAGTTGTTTTCTGTTGCTGTTGCAGCAATGATCGCATCGCCTGCTCTTAATCCGCATGAAAGCGTATATTCTTCAATATAAATTGATGCTCTGTGCCCGATATTCTCTGTCAGCGGCAAAACTATAAATCCATATGAAGATATAAAATCCTTTACATGGTTATGCTGGACTTTATTTTTCGCGGACTGCAATAGCTCCATATATGTCTGTACGGACAGATATCTTTCTGATTCTCTGTCGATTAACCGTGCGGCTTTTTCATTCCCTCTTTGGACCCATATGAAAATATCCGTATCAAAAATCATTTAAAGCGCCCTCCCCTGAGCTTTTCAAGCTCATCCAGTACAGATTCCCTCTTCTTTCCTGCCATTCCGAAGAAGGGATGATCCTTGACTTTGCTGCCGTTAATTGCCGTATCAACGGGGATAATTAAACCTTTAACCTTTCCGTGACTTCGGATTATAACCCGCTCTTTCCTCTCAAGGGCCCTTAAAACATCTTTCATTTTATATCTCAGGTCCACTATAGATGCTTCCATGTGTAATCCTCCTTAATTATGTATAGTTATATTATACATAATTGACGTGGAGAAAGAGAAGGCGGGTGAGTGACAGAAGCTGCAACCGAATATTAATCTCAGCGTTGCCTGAGCAACAGAAGGTACATGAGTTTAAGATCTGGTTGAGGGGGAAGTAGGCCTTACTTTTCCGCCGCCGGTGCTGGTGTCTGGGCGTCACCCTGTCCGGGCGCTGCCGGCTGCGGTGCCACGGGCTGGTCCGTCAGCGGTCCTGATGACGGTCCGGCAAGAGGGCGTTCAGATTTTTTGGGGACATCAACGGAGGACATTACCGAACCCCTGTGGATCGAGAATATCGCCAGTGAAAGCGAGGTCAGCATGAAGACTATGGCTGCGGCTGTGGTCACCTTGCTCAGGAACGTTGCCGCGCCCCTGCTGCCGAAAAGAGTCTGATTGGACCCTCCGAATGCTGCTCCCATCTCGGCACCCTTACTGCTCTGAATAAGGATTACAAATATCAGAAACAGACATGCGACTATGTGAAGTATGACTACCGCAGTAAACATTTTCTACTCCCTCAGGATTGTCCTCCTGCAGCGCCGGTGACGATCTTTGCAAAGCTGTCCGGCTTGAGGCTTGCACCGCCGACGAGCGCGCCGTCTACTTCCGGCTTACTGATGAGGTCCGAAATATTATCCGGGGTGACGCTTCCCCCGTACTGGATCCTGACGCTCTCTGCGCCTTTCTTATTGGAAGAAAGCCAGCGCCTGATGCATTCATGCGCTTCATTGGCCTGATCCGGAGTGGCGGTTTTGCCTGTGCCTATTGCCCAGATCGGTTCATAAGCAATCGTGATATTATCTATACCAACATCTCTGAGTGAGCCGGTAAGCTGCGCTTCAAGGACATCGAATGTCTTCCCGGCTTCTCTTTCATCAAGCGACTCGCCGATGCAGAGTATAACATCGAGTCCCTTGTCAAGCGCCATTTTGATCTTTTTATTGACTATCTCGTCGGTCTCTCTGAAATACTGCCGTCTTTCAGAGTGCCCGATGATGACCGTCGAACATCCCGCCGAAAGAAGCATGTCAGCAGAGATTTCACCTGTGAATGCGCCTTTTTCCTCGAAGTAGAGATTCTGGGCACCCAGCCTGATATTGGTGCCCGTCAGCATCTCCGATGCTTTGCTGAGAGACGTAAATGGAGGGGCGAGCAGAATATCCGTGCCGGTTACGTCCTTCACAAGGGGTATGAACTCCTCGATAAAAGAGATACTCTCTTCTATCGTCTTGTTCATCTTCCAGTTGGCTGCTATATAGGGTTTTCTCATAAACGTTATACTTTAGATGAATAGCGCTGCCGATGTCAAGACAGAGAGCGGAATCAATCAGAAATCAGGGCCTGCCTATTGCGACATAATGGAATCCCATCTTTCGCAGTCGGGACGGTTCATATATATTTCTCAGATCAAAGAAAAAACTGTCTTTCATTATTTTTTTCATTTTGCTCATGTCGAGGTTACGGAACTGATTCCATTCTGTGACAATCACCACGGCGTGTGAGCCCTTGACAGCGTCGTAAGCGTCTTTACAGAAGGTAACTCCTTTGAGCATCGCCTTTGCATCCGGCATTGCAACAGGATCGAATGCCCTGATCTTTGCTCCTGCCTTCAGAAGTTTCTTTATAATATGAATTGATGGGGCATCCCGCATATCATTCGTGTTTGGCTTGAACGAAAGGCCGAGTATGCAGATGGTTTTGCCCTTCACTTTTTTCATGGCACCGGTGATTTTTTTTGCGGTCTTTTCTTTCTGTTCCTCGTTGGCCCTGATGGTCGCGTCTATTAGCCCCATGTTGACCTTATAGTCTTTTCCTATCTGAAGAAGCGCCAGTGTGTCTTTCGGGAAACAGGAGCCCCCATAACCCGGGCCTGCGTGGAGGAACTTGGGACCTATTCTCCTGTCAAGTCCCATTGCCTTTGCAACGACCTGGACGTCTGCCCCCACGCTTTCGCAAAGGTTGGCCATTTCGTTTATGAAAGATATCTTTGTGGCGAGGAAGGCATTCGATGCGTATTTGATCAGTTCGGCCGTCTTTACGTCCGTTATGACTATGGGAGTCTCGATCAGGTAGAGCGGCCTGTACAGGTCTTTCATAATAGCTGTTGCCTGATCACTCGATGTCCCTATGACAACTCTGTTTGGGCGCATGAAGTCCTCTATCCCGGCGCCTTCCCTGAGGAATTCGGGATTGGATACGACGTCGAAATCGACATTCTCCCGGAGATTGCGGGATATGATGTCTCTGATCCTGTCGCCGGTTCCGACAGGTACAGTGCTCTTCGTAACGATGACCTTGTAGCTCTTGAGGTTGCGGGCGATTTCTTCCGCGACCGCATCGACATACTTCATCTCTGCCGAACCGTCGCCCCTCGGGGGTGTGCCTACAGCGATGAAGATAACAAGCGATGAATCTACAGCCTCTGCCAGATTGGTTGTGAAATCGAGCCTGCCTGCCTTGATGTTGTTTTGCATCAGCTCCTCAAGTCCCGGTTCGTAAAAAGGGACCTGACCTTTTTTCATCATTCGGATCTTCTTTGCGTCATTGTCTACACATGTTACATGGATGCCGAACTCGGCAAAGCATGCACCGGTTATGAGTCCGACGTAACCACTGCCGATTACCGCAATGTTCATAAAGCCTCCGGGATATTAGTGATAGCAGTCATTGATGTTGATTGAAATGTAACATATTAATAATAACTTATGGGGGGGATGAAAGGGAAGCGGGAAAAGGACAGTAGGCGGTAAGCAGTAGGCAGTAAGCAGTAGGCAGTAGGCAGTAAGCAGTAGGCAGTCACTTGAATCCCCGACTCCTTATCCTTGCGCCTTTATCCCTGTTTCAGAGGTCTCCTTCGATGAGCAGGGCTGTGAAATGACCGATTTTTGCCTTGCTCTTCATCTTGACCGGAAGCCTGGTCTCGTCGTCACGCGCCCATAAATAGATGTCACCAGTCTTCAGGAATATTCCCTCTGACTGAATAAGCGGTTTTACGAGTATGGTGTCGAACTCACCGGCCGGCACCTTGATTCTTTCCTTTTTCAGCACCTTCACCTCTGTATGCCACAACTTCTTGTTGTCGAAGATATCTATGAACTCGGACGTGCCCGGCTGCAGATCCCACTTGGTCATTTCGTAGAAGGCCGAAAGCGGATCGAATGCAGGTTTTTCAAACAGATATTCGATTGTCTCGTCATCGCGTATATTGTTAAAAACCACTCTCTGCCGACCAGTACTGTCGAGACGTTCGAAGAGTGTAACCTTGTCTCTCTTGTGACGGCCCTGCCGGACCTTTAGTATGAATTTTTCGGGATAGCCATCTGCGCGTATTATGCTCGTTGCCCGGTCGTCCACCTTGTAGAAAAGCGAGATAAGAGACGCAGATGTGGCATGTGTCTGAATCGTTATATGTTCATTATCGATACGGTATCTCAGAATGGCCTTGCCGGCCCTGATCCCCGACCAGTAGATGTAATATACGAACTCTTTCTCGACCGGGTCCGATGTCCCGGATTGAAGCGGTAATGCGATCGTAAGGATGGTCAGGACCATCATAAGCACAATAAATTTATGAATCATTTTCAGCCTCCCGTAACTTCCATGACGGCTTCGAGTACTGCATCCGGCCTGATCTTCTCCATGCATCTGAAATCGGTACAGTCACTCTTTTTCCTGCAGGGGCTGCAGGGGACCGATGCCCTGATTACCCTTATTTTTTTCGCGGTCTTCCATCCGTACGGCCCGGTCTTTTCAGGATCGGTCGGTCCGAATATGGCAACGACAGGACGGTTCAATGCCGCTGCAATATGCATGGGACCCGAGTCGTTGGTCAGCACCGCCGATGCCTTTTCCGAGAGCGCGATGAGTTCCTTCAGTCCAGTCCTTCCGCACAGATTTACTATTTTTGCTTTACCCGCAAGAGAGACTATCTTCTCTGCTATACGGTTGTCGGCCCTTGTGCCTGTTATGACAAAGGAGGCTTGCAGGCGCGACATCACCGAAGCAAAATTCTCCGGTGGCCACTGCTTTGTCTTCCACCGTGCCGAGGGAGCCACCATGATGAAATCATCAATCCCGGAGACCAGCTCATCAACTCTCTGTTCCGCTGCCCTGTCAATCATGAGCGGGAACCTGACTCTGCCCGGCTTTGCTCCAAGCATTCTGGCAGCCTCAAGACAGCGGTCCACAGCATGAACCGCATCGGCCGTGGAGATTTTTCTGTCATAAAAGACCCTGCTTCCTTCACGGGCATCGGCAAAGCCTATCTTGAGAGGGGTTTTTGCCAGGGCGGTCATAAGGCCGCTGCGAAGGAGTCCCTGAAGATCAACGACCGCATCATACCGCTTTGCCCTCAGCCTCCTGTTAAGCGCTTTCAGTTCCCTAATGGTTGCCGGAAGCCTGCTGATACGCTTCCATGAATCCTTGTCAATGACGATCAGGTCTTCTATAAGGGGATTTCCTTCAAGCAGTCCCCTGAAACTCCTGCCGATTACCCAGTCGATCTGCGCGGAGGGAAGGCTTCGCTTCAGGGAATCCAGAAACGGGAGGGCATGGATCACATCACCCAGGGAACTGGGCTTGATTACGAGGATATTCATCAGGCTATTGTATCACAAGAACGTAAGCGCAACAGTACAACAGACTGTCATCTGCATACTGCTTACTCCCTACCGCCTACTATTCTTTTCTCGCTTCAGGGCGTGGCAACGCCACGCCCCTACTGCATACTGTCTACTGCATACTGCTTACCGCTTACTGTCCTTTTCCCTCTTAAGTATCCACTCCACGGCTTCCTGCAGGTTTGACGCGGTGAAGTGTGCGCCATTGTCCAAACCGGAATTTTCCGAGATCATAACCCCTTTTACACCGGCGTTCAATGCCAACCCGATGTCTGAATCCATATCTCCGATCATGTATGAATCGTTCAGCCTGATTCCGTGATCAGCCCTGGCCTTCATTACCATAAGCGCCGCCGGCTTTCTGCAGACGCACCTGTCATCGGGGTGATGAGGACAGTAGTAAAATGCATCAACACCCAATTCCCTGATCAGATAATCATTTGATTTTCTCACGAACTCCTCATCGACAAGTCCCCTTGCGATACCCGACTGGTTAGTGATGCCCACGAGCATGAAACCTGCCTTCTTCAATTCCTGCATACTGTCTCCGGCACCGGGCAGGATATGGAGGTCGTCGAAGCTGTTCAGGTAGTGCATGTTTTTTATCAGAGTACCGTCCTTGTCGAGGAAGACCGCCCGCTTCGTGGGCAGCACCTCTTGCAGGGCGGCAAAGACATCGTCTGCAGTAACGGCATTCATACAGGCCAAGTGTTTTTCCGGGCACTCCCGCTTCATGCAGGGCGAGCATGGCAGATTTGCGGTCAGTACCCGGTGCCCCTTTCCGAAAGGGCCGGTAGAACGGCTGTCGGTTGAACCGAAGATTGCCACGACAGGGACGTAAAGCGCTGAAGCCATATGCATCGGCCCGCTGTCGTTTGTTATGAATGCATCACACTCGGAAATGAGGGCGGCAAGGTCACGCAGGCCGGTTTTGCCAGCCATTATCGCTACAGGGGAACCTTCTCTTTTCAACACTGAAGGCTCAACACCCCTGATCTGTGCTATGCTGTTTACGATGTCCGATGCTATCCCTGCCTCTGCAGGGCTTCCGAATATGATGATCCTGCCGCCGAGTTCATCGATTATGCGGTTTGATACGTCAGCAAACCTGCCGGCAGGCCATCTCTTGGCAGAGCCGTAAGTGGCTCCGGGATTTATTCCCACTATAATGGAATCTCCAGTATGCCTTTTGAGTCGCTTTCTTGCCCATGCCTTTTCATCAGAAGTAAGATGCAGAAATGGATGGGGCTCTCCGGTAGTTACACCGATCTGCTGGAGGAGGTTGAGGTAATAGAATACCTGATGTCCCGACTGTGCCGGCGGTGGAATCGCATTTGTAAGCAGGCGGCTGCGCATGTCGCGCGCGTAGCCGGAGCGTTCCGGGATACCAGCCATCCAGGCAATAAGCGCGGCATCAAATGCGTTCTGGAAAAGAATGGCACTGTCGAATCGGCGGGACCGCAGCTCCTGTGCAAGTCTGTACCTTCCGAGCGGCCCCCGGTGAGAGTCTTCGTAGATTATCGTTTCGTCTATGTCTGAATTGTTACGAAAGAGTTCGGCCACCCAGGGTCTTGCAAGCAGGCAGATGTGCGCATCCGCATATGATTGTCGTATGGATTTGACGGCGGGCAGGGTGAGTACAGCGTCTCCTATCCAGTTAACGCTCCGGATGAGAATTCTTTTTCTTTGCTTCATTCTTGTCGTTGTTTTTCTTCCCGCCTTTGTTGTTTTCCTCCGCCCCCTTTTCGCCCTTGAGCGTATCGGAAAGCTCCCTGAGTTTTTTGGCTACCAGGTAGTTGAATGTACCTGCCGGGTATGTACCGTCCGCCTTCATTTTGCCGGGCTTCATGCCGGTCAGCAGTTCAATGCCGTCTTCGACATGTTCTATGGAATAGATATGAAACTTCTTTGCCTTTACCGCCTCTGTTACCTCATCGTTGAGCATGAGGTTGATAAGATTTCGTTTTGGTATTATGACCCCGTGACTGCCGTCCAGACCGGAGAGCTTGCATATCTCAAAGAACCCCTCGATCTTCTCGTTCACTCCCCCGATAGGCTGAACTTCGCCGTGCTGATTCATTGAACCTGTGACGGCGAAGGACTGTTTGAGCGGCACGCCGGATATGCTGCTCAACAACGCATACACCTCCGCGCACGTAGCGCTGTCACCCTCTATGCCTCCGTAAAGCTGCTCGAAGGTAAGGGATGCTGTCAGGCTGAGTGTCTGCTTCAGGGCGTATTTGCCTCCCAGATAACCGGTAAGGATAAGAATCGCCTTTTCGTGAATCTTGCCGCTCATCTTGGTTTCGCGTTCAATGTTGACGATTCCGGCACGTCCTGCATAGGTCCTTGCGGTGATGCGGGACGGTGTGCCAAACCTGTAATCACCAAGGTCTATGACCGACAGACCGTTTACCTGGCCGGTAACCGCTCCCCTCGTATCCATGAGGATAGTTCCCTCCCTCGTGGCCTCGATGATCTTCTGTTCAACCTTATTGCAACGGTATATCTTTTCCTGAATCGCTTTTATTACATTATCAGCAGTGACGATGCCGCTGCCGTTTCTCCTCGCCCAGTAATCTGCCTCTCTCAGCAGATCGGCTATCTCACTGAACTTCGCCGAGAGCTTGTTCTGGTGTTCGGCGAGCCTTGATCCGTATTCTATTACTCTGGCAATCGCATTCCTGTCAAAGGGCTGGAGTCCGCGCTCTTCGCACTTCGTCCTGACAAAGGCCGCGTACTTCAGAATATTTTCGGCGGTGCGGTCCATCCGGTTTTCATAGTCCGCCTTCACCTTGAACAGCTCGCGGTACTCCTCATCGAGATTGTACAGCAGGTAATAGAGCCGGGGGTTGCCGACGAGGATGATCTTTACGTTAAATGGGATAGCCTCCGGTCTGAGTGTCACGGTGGATACCAGCCTGTACTGCTCCCATACATCTTCTATTCTGATTTCCCTGTCTTTGATCGTCCTTTTTATCGCGTCATAGGCGAATATGTTTTTCAGCAGCTCAAGCGCATCTATTACGAGATAGCCGCCGTTTGCCATCTGAAGTGAACCGGCCTTTATCATAGTAAAGTCGGTCATCGCCACCCCATACTGCAGTTTGTGTTCTACCCTGCCAAAGAGGTTGTAGTAGGTCGGGTTGCTTTCGATTACCACGGGAGCGCCCTTCATGTCGCTGTTGTTTACGAAGACATTGACCGCGTACCGGTTGAAAGCGGGCTCGGATTTGGGTTGTTTAAGAAAGGGCAACGGCGACGGCTGTTCCTCCTGCGGTTTGAAGTCTTCCAGATGTTCGAGGATGTCTTCCTTTACCTGATCGAGATATCTGCAGACCGCCTCGTTGTCATGATATTTGGTCTTAAGTGATTCTATCCTGTGGCCGACAGAGGAGAGGGTCGCCTCCCGTTCTAGCTGCTCCATCATCTCCTTGATCTTCTTTTCCTGTTCGCGCACTACGCGGATGACGTCGTCGAGCTTGTCCTGGAGTTCCTTGCCGATCGCCTCAACTTTCTTTTTTACATCCGGTTCGAGACTTTCGTATTCTTCCTCGCTCAGGGCCTCTCCCGTCTTTTTTACCGGCACGAGTATGAGCCCGCTTACAGTCTTTCTGAGTGTGAAGTCCTTGCTTCTTGCCTCTTTTTCTATCTCTTCGAATCTCTGCTTCTGATGCCTCTGAAACTCCTCGAGTATCTTTGTCTTCTGTTTTTCGTACTCTTTAGATTCGAATATCTTGGGGATCTCCTGCCTGAGGACATTGATCAGTTCATCTATATCTTTCTGGAAACGCAATCCAGTTCCCGGTGGAAGACTAAGGGCATGCGGCACGTCTTTGTTTTTGAAGTTGTAGACGTAGCACCAGTCGTTCGGGACCGCTTCCTTTGCAGCCTTCTCTTCCAGGATTTTCTTTATGGTTGTTAGCTTGCCGGTTCCGCTTTCCCCCAGAATGTAGATGTTGAAGCCGTGGCTGTCGATGCCGAGACCGAAGTCGAGAGCCCTCAGTGCGCGTTTCTGGCCGATCGTCTCCGTAAGGGGCTCCAGATCTGCGGATGTCCTGATCGGCAGTTCCGAGGGTTTACAACAGCGGTACAGTTGATCTTTGGAAACTCTCTTTAACATTTAACTTACCACCTATCGCTAAACTCCGAACTCTAAGCTCTAAGCTTCCCACCAATTTTAAATGATACATGATTCAGGGAAAAAAGCAAACTTTGGCCGTATGTTACGCTATGAGGTTTCAGCCGCGTGGGTGGTGATTTTTATGGATTTTTCTCAGGCGTTCAGGCGTGACGCTCGTGTATATCTGGGTAGTGGAGATATCTGCATGCCCGAGCATCTTCTGAAGCACCCTCAGATCTGCGCCGCCGTCAAGGAGATGACTTGCAAAACAGTGTCTTAATGTATGGGGTGAGACATTTTCGGACAGACCTGCAGAGTATGTTTTTATTATCTGCCAGAGCCTCTGCCGCGTCATTTTTTTCCCGCCTTTTGCAAGGAAGAGATAGGGACTGCTTCTCTTGCCCAGAAGGCGTGGTCTTGAGTTTTGCATATACTCAGTGATGCACTCAAGAGCCTGTTCATGAACGGGAACAATGCGTTCCTTCATGCCTTTCCCCCTCACAGTGATAAATCCTGCTTCGAAGTTTAGATCATCGATTTTGAGATTTACCAGTTCGCTTGCCCTGAGCCCGGATGAATACATGATCTCAAGTATCGCCCTGTCCCTCCGGGAGAGCGGTTTCCCGCCTGGTTTTTCGATGAGCGTAATCACATCGTTGACGCCGATTATACGTGGAATTTTTTTCCAACCCCGCGGTGTGGAGAGGTTTTCTATCGGGTCTTCTTCTATCAATCCTTCCGTCAGGAGGAATCTGCAGAATCCCCTAAGGGCTGCGATCATTCGTGCAATGGACGAATTCTGAAGGCCGTCGTTGCGCAGTTTCTCGATAAACGAGGATATGTCGGCACGAGAGAACTCCCTGATCCCTTTATTTTTATCATCAAGAAATGAGCTGAGTTTTGTCAGGTCTCTGCGGTATGACTCGATCGTGTTCGCCGACAGGCCCTTTTCGACAGTGAGGTAGTTAAAGTAAAGCTTCAGTATTTCCTGCATCAATTTCTCAGCTTACATAATAAAGAGCACGGAATCAAGGGGAAAGGCGGGAAAAGCGAGAAGAGCGGGAAAAGCGGGAAAGGCGGGAAAGGCGGGAAAGAAAGTAGGCAGTAGGTGCTTGTCAGCTCCAAACTCCACATTCTAACCTCCACACTCTATACTCTAAACTCTATATTTTGGGGTTTAGGTACTTATTCACCACAAAATGTGGAAATTGTTGAAAAATTAAATTTTTTTCTTGACAAGACTTTCCATGATAACTATACTTAACACATTGGTGGTGGAAAGTGGAGGAAGGTGGAGAAGGGTGATAGGATTTTCAGGAAAACATTACAAATCGCTTGACTCCAAAGGGAGACTAATCATACCAGCACCTTTCCGTGAAATTCTTTCCTCCAATCATTCGTCCAAGTTAATTATAACACTTGATGCATTCGATCCGTGCATATGCGCCTATCCCGCTACAGAATGGCAGAAGCTTGTAGATACGGCGAGCCGTCTTCCCCAGACGGACGACTCGGTGAAGTTCTACATGAGACGTGTTGTGGGTTCCGCTGTAGAGTGCGAAATAGACAAGCAGGGCCGGGTGCTGGTATCTCCTGCATTGAGAGTCGATGCCGGGCTTGACGGTGAAGTGGTGATTCTCGGTCTGGGAACGAAGCTGGAGATATGGGACAGGAGCAGACATGAGGATTTCGCCGATCCGGCCAGAATTGATCTGCCGGCGTTCAAGGAGAGGCTTGCGGGATTCGGCCTTTAGACATGGGAGAGGTTCATGTCCCTGTTATGGTGGAGGAAGTTTTGAAGATTCTTGAACCTAAAAAAGACGGTGTTTATCTCGATGCGACTTTGGGAGCAGGTGGCCATGCCCTGGCGATACTTGAGGCTGCTCCCGGCTGTGCTCTCATAGGCATTGACCGTGATGAAGATGCCGTTGCCATGTCCCGGAAGAAACTGCGCGACTACGTAAATGTCCATATTGCAAAAGAGAGGTTTTCCCGGATGCGTGATGTGATGGAGCATGCGGGCTTTGACGGGGTGGATGGTATCCTCCTTGATGCCGGTACATCGATGATGCAGTTGAAGACTCCCGGTCGGGGATTCGGTTTTCTGGCAGATGCCCCACTCGATATGAGAATGGATTCCGGTCAGGAGCTTACTGCTGCGGATATCGTCAACCGCTACCCGGAAAAGGAGATAGCGGATATTATCTGGAAATACGGAGAGGAAAGGCGCAGCAGGAGGATAGCTCGCGCCATTGTACGGGCAAGGGCGAGGAGGGGAATAAATACATGCCGGGAACTTTCCGGTATCATCGAAAAAGTTATAGGCAGGCGGGGCAGGATTCATCCGGCAACACGCACGTTTCAGGCGCTGAGAATAGCGGTGAATGGCGAGCTTGAAGAGCTCCAGGCCGCATTAACAGCCGGAGCCGGAATCCTTAACGTCCGGGGAAGATTCTGCGTACTGTGTTATCACTCGCTGGAGGACAGGATCGTAAAGCATACATTCAGGTCGATGGTGAAAGACGGGGACTTTATATCTCTGACCAGGAAACCGCTCAGACCTGATGAAGAAGAGAAACGTATTAACCCTTCATCACGGAGCGCAAGACTCCGTGCGATCGAGAGGTTGCAGTAATGCGCCGGAGAAAGAAGAGCAGAAAAACGGTTCTTGTCAGGGTCGGCATCTTTGCCTATATCGCCCTCTGCATGTTCGGGATTGTATGGATCAGGGCCAGTGTAATCGGTCTCGAGTACGAAATCGGAAAACTAAATAATCTCAGGGCCGATCTTGTAAAAGAGAGGCGTATGGCGCTGGCCACGAGGGCCAACTACTTCTCTTCAAGCAGGATAGAACAGACCGCATCCAGGAAGCTGGGAATGAGAATGCCTGACAGGGCCGACGTCTTCTATGTAACCACGCTGAATCCTGCCGGACTCTACAGGGCATCCGGCAACTAAGGAGAAGAAATACAGGGTAGAGATTCAGGAAAACAGAGGCAGCCTTCCATGGCCGGAAAGAGGAGACAGAGAAACGAGGGATTTACACTGTGGGATCAGGATTTTTCGGCTGTAATGCTGCAGAGGTGCAAGAAGAGGGCGGCGGTGATTTTCACCGTCTTCTTTTTCTGTTTTGCCGTAATTCTGATAAGGCTTGTGGACCTGATGGTGATCGACCATGACAGAATGGTCGAGAGGGCGTCCCGTCAATATATCCGTGAAAAGAAGATAGCTCCGCAGCGCGGCGTCATATGGGACCGCAGAATGAGGGAAATGGCATCAAATATCGAATCCGACTCCCTGTATGTTGTACCATCGAGGGTTGACAACCCTCGAGACCTGACCAGGAAGCTGGCGCCTGTGTTGAAAGTGTCTTACAGGAAACTTGACAGAAAGATTCGAAAGAAAAGAGACAGCCAGTTCCTCTGGATAGAAAGAAAAATGGATATCACAAAAGCGCATAAGATAGAGGAACTGAAATCGAAATACGACCTTGCCGCTCTCGGCATCATAACAGAGTCGAGACGTTACTATCCTAAAGAGCGTACCGCTTCGCATCTTCTTGGCTTCACAAATATCGACAATCGCGGTATTGCGGGGCTCGAATACCTGTATGATGAGTATTTGAGGGGAGAGGCCAGAAGTATAGAAGTGAGTATGGATGCCAGGGGAAACCGTATGTACGGCGAGGTCAGAGAGGCCGCCACAGGCAACAGTCTGATTCTGACGATCGATGAGAGGATACAGGATATAGTTGAACGTGAACTGAGCGCCGCCATGAAAAAATGGAAGGCCAAGGCCGCATCCGCCATTATGGTTAATCCGGCAACTGGCGAGATCCTCGCAATGGCAAACAGGCCAACCTTCGACCCAAACATGCCGGGCAGAGTGAAGGATTACATGAGACGCAACAGGGCGGTGACCGACCTGTACGAGCCGGGTTCTACGCTGAAGTCGATACTTGCCGCAGCCGCCATAGAAGAGGGGGTTGTTGGTCTCGACGAAGAGTTCGACGTTTCGGATGGCTACATCGTGGTTGGCGGAAAGCGGATTCGCGACGCCCACAAGCATGAAATTCTCACTTTCCGGGAAGTCATACAGAAATCGTCCAATGTCGGCGCGGTCAAGATAGGTATGATGCTCGGAGCGGAAAAGTACTATTCGTATCTTAAACGGTTCGGTTTCGGGGAGAAGACGGGTATAGACTTCCCCGGCGAGGTTCGGGGCATCCTCAGGGATACGAGCCGCTGGTCAGGCACTTCCCTCGCAGCCCTTTCGATCGGACAGGAGATAGGGGTAACTCCTCTTCAGGTGCTTATGGCATATGCCGCAATAGCAAACGGGGGACGGCTGATGAAACCGTATATCGTTTCCGATATCATGTCTTCTTCCGGCGAAGTGATAAAGAGGGTGGAGCCACGGGAAGTCAGGCGGGTTATTTCCAGATCCACGGCCGTGATGGTCCGGGACATACTGAAGACCGTTGTCGAAGAGGGGGGAACAGCTACCGAGGCATATATCGACGGGAACCTTGTAGCCGGGAAGACCGGAACAGCGCAGATTTTCGATGTCAAGACAGGGCGTTATTCAAGAAAGAGGTGCGTGGGGTCGTTTGTTGGGTTCGTACCTGCCGACGATCCTGTTCTTGCGCTGATCGTAGTCATATATGAGCCTAAGAAGATTTCTTATGGAGGAATCGTAGCAGCTCCTGTTTTCAGAAAGATAGTGGAAGATACCTTTGCTTATTTGGGAGTTCCGGTAGAGAAGAATGAAAACCGAATCGTGCTTGTCAGCAGATGAGGCTGGGAGAACTTTTGCAGGGCCTGAAGGTGCTGAGGGCTGATGGTAACCATGATCACGAGATAAGGGGCATCGCATATGATTCCGGGAGGGTAAGGGAAGATTATATGTTCGTGGCAATCAAAGGCCTTAAGGCGGACGGCCACGATTTTATCAAAAATTCTCTGGACAGGGGGGCTACTGCCATTATAGGAGAAAAAGCAGTAGAGAAAATCAGATCGATCGGGACAGCGCCGGCAAGAGATGTTGCGTGTATCGATGTGCCGGACAGCCGTGAGGCGCTGGCTCATGTATCGTCGTCATTTTACGGGCATCCGTCAGGAAGGCTTGATCTGATCGGCATCACCGGGACAAATGGCAAAACGACAACGAGTTTCATAACGAAACGTATTCTGGAAGCTGCGGAAAGGCGGACCGGCCTGCTCGGCACGATCTGCTACATGACGGGAAGCAGAACGTCGGATGCAGTCAATACCACCCCGGAATCACTGGACCTTCAGATGTATCTGTCTGAAATGGTTGATAACGGCATGCAGGCAGCGGTGATCGAGGTCTCATCTCATGCTCTGGCACTTAAGCGGGTGGATGGTTGCGGATTCCGTGTTGCAGCGTTTACAAACTTTTCGCAGGATCATCTTGATTTTCATGAAACGATGGATGAGTACTTTTCGGTAAAGAGCAGGATATTCAGCCTGCTTGCTGATGCGGGAACGGCGGTTTTGAACCATGACGATCCCCGAATCCGCGGGCTGGAAGGGACACTTGGTTGCCCGGTTATAACTTTTGGCCTTGGCAGGGGCGCCATGATAAGGGCCGCAGGCATAGCCGGGATAGAGCCCGACAGCGGAACCTCGGCGGGGCGGATGCCAGCCGGGATGAGATTCGAGGTTACGACTCCGGAGGGTAAGTTTCCGGTCAATACTCCACTCATAGGTAAGTTCAATGTCTACAACGTCCTTGCCGCAATCGCGATAGCCAGGGCGCTCGGAATCGAAAGATCGGCCATCCAGGAGGGCGTTGCCCTAGCCGGTGCAGTAGACGGCCGTTTCGAGGTGGTCGATGAGGGGCAGGATTTTCTCTGCATCGTCGATTACGCACACACCGATGATGCTCTCGACAAGCTTGTAACCGCTGCAAGGCCGTTGACGCGCAAACGCATAATAACCGTTTTCGGCTGTGGCGGGGACCGCGACCGGGCCAAGAGGCCGAGAATGGGCAGGGTAGCTTCGGAACTCAGCGATTTCGTAATCATTACCTCGGATAATCCGAGATTTGAAGACCCGGAAAAGATAATAGGCGATGTCCTGGCAGGCATTAAGAGAAAAAATTTTGCGGTCCGGCCAAACAGAGAGGAGGCCATACGACATGCCGTTGCCATGGCTTCTTCAGGTGACACTGTCCTTGTGGCCGGCAAGGGACATGAGACTTACCAGGAGGTAAGGGGCATAAGGCATCATTTTGACGACAGGGAGGTCCTGCGTGATGCTCTCAGAAGTATGGGAAAAAAATGATGGAAAGAGAGCTAACGGCGGCAGCGGAATAGAACCGCCATGCCGGAGATAACGGTGAAAGATATACTGGATGCCACAGGGGGGACCCTGCTAACGAAGGACTTGATCTCTTTCAGCGGGGTCTCTATAGATTCACGCACAGTGAGAGAAGGCGAACTGTTCATTGCGATAAGAGGTGAGAGATTCGATGGTCATGACTTTGTCCGGGACGCCCTCTCTAAGGCCGCCGGAGCGATGGTCGAAACTCAACCTGAGCACTTGCCCGAGGGGAAGGTTGTTATCGTTGTCGATGACACGCTACGGTCCCTTCAGTCTCTGGCCGGTTTCGTCAGAATGAAAAGGGATATACCGGTGATAGCAGTGACAGGCAGCAACGGCAAGACGACCACAAAGGAGATGATATATTCGATCTGTTCCACGAAGAAAATGACACTGAAAAACGAAGGAAATCTGAACAACCATATAGGTCTTCCATTGAGCGTTCTGAGGATGGGGCCTGAACATGAGGTCCTGGTCCTTGAGATGGGAATGAACGCCGCAGGCGAGATCAGGCGGTTATGCGAAATAGCCTCCCCAACGCATGGCGTCATAACCAACGTTGGCAGGGCGCATATAGGCAGGCTCGGCAGCTATGAAGGGGTTAGGGACGCCAAGCTCGAACTCCTGCCGGGGTTGAAGGCGGCCTGTGTGAATGCTGACGATGCGGGACTCATGGAGGGTATTGGCAGCGTGGAGGATTTTGACGGACGTCTCGTGACGTTCGGTATTCAGCAGGGTGCCGACGTAACTGCGCGGGAAATATCCATGGATCGGGACAGCATGAGTTTTCTCCTTGATTTAGGCGATGCCGGCAGCAGCCGCGTCAGGCTGTCCGCCGCGGGGGTTTTCAATATCTATAACGCACTTGCAGCATCGGCCGTCTGTTCGCTGCTGGGCTTCGGGCCGGCAGAGATCAGCCGGGGACTCGGAACATTCAACCCATGTACCATGCGGTTCGAGATCATCGAGGCAGGCGGATGCCGGATAATAAATGATTCATACAACGCCAATCCCACTTCAATGGAGGCTTCTTTAAGGGAGTTCGTGAAAATAGCGCAGGGGGGGAGGAAGGTGGCTGTCCTCGGTGATATGTTTGAGCTTGGAAAGTTTGCAGACCAGGCACACGAAGACATAGTTTCACTTGCAGTATCTTTAGGCGTCGATCTGATCGTTGCCGTGGGTGAGCAGATGGGGCGGGCGGCCGGGAAAATAGAAGGGACCGGGAGGTATATTTTTTCTGACGCAGATGAAGTTTGTGAAAAAATCACCGCCATTGTGAGGCCGGGAGATACGGTGCTGGTGAAGGGGTCACGGTCAATGGCCCTGGAAAAGGCTGTGGAGAAACTGAGAAATGCTATATAAGTTTTTTTATGCATTGCATGATTTTTATTCTCCGTTCAATGTATTCCGGTACATCACATTCAGGACCGCGCTGGCTGCCCTGACCTCTCTTTTGATTACATTCATTCTGGCACCATGGATAATAGGCAAGATGAAAAAATTCAGCATGACCCAGCATGTGAGGAATGACGGGCCAAAGACCCACCTCGGCAAGGAAGGAACTCCTACGATGGGCGGCGTACTGATCATATTGTCTATAGTAGTCAGCGTAGTAATGTGGGGTGACCTGGCCAATAAATTCATGCGTATAATGATAGTCGCAATCCTCGGTTTTGGACTGATCGGTTTTACCGACGATTACCTGAAGGCGGTCAGGCGCGACCCCAAAGGCCTTAAGGGATGGTACAAGTTTGGAGCACAGATACTCCTTGCCATGGGAATCGGACTCATGTTCTATCACGATCCGGAGGATCTGTATATTGCCAAGTTAAGCATACCTTTTTTTAAACAGTGGCTGATTGATCTCGGCTGGTTCTATATTCCCTTTTCCATCATGGTGATTGTCGGCTCATCCAATGCGGTCAATCTCACGGACGGCATAGACGGTCTGGCGATAGGACTTGTAGGGATAGCATGTCTGGCCAACGGGGCGCTCGTATATATATCCGGGCATTCGGGGTTTTCACAGTATCTGCATGTCCTGTACCTGCCGAGGGTAGGTGAGCTGACGATCTTTTGCGGGGCAATGTTTGGAGCGGCCCTTGGCTTTCTCTGGTACAACAGCTATCCTGCAGAGATATTCATGGGCGATGTTGGATCTCTCGGACTCGGCGGAGCTCTCGGGACGCTCGCCGTCATTACAAAGCAGGAAATAGTGCTTGCCGTAGTGGGCGGCATTTTTGTTATAGAGACGGTATCGGTGATGATACAGGTGCTCTCTTTCAAGCTGACCGGCAGACGGGTATTCAAGATGGCGCCGATTCATCATCACTTTGAAGAGAAGGGGTGGCCCGAACCCAAGGTCATAATCAGGTTCTGGATAATCGGAGTGATACTGGCCCTTATGAGTCTGACGACACTTAAAGTGAGATAACGGCAATGGAGACCGCCCGTAAGATATGTTAATGGGATGGATTATCGGATATGCCGGAGGGATACAGAGACTGGATGATGATGGTAACTGAAGAGATGGATCTCCTTCAAGACATTAAAGGTAAAAAGGTCCTGGTTGCCGGACTTGCGAGGAGCGGGGCTGCAGCGGCAAACCTTCTTGCCGGCCTCGGTGCGGAGGTGGCGGTCACAGATATGAAACCCGCCGGAGAGCTCACTCCCTATGTTGACACGCTTGTCCCGGTAGTCAGGCTGATAGCCGGCTCTAATCCTGTAGAAGAGTTTGAGAATGCTGATGTTGTAGTAGTGAGTCCCGGAGTGCCTCTTGATTCCCCGGCAGTGAGGGCGGCCATGAACGCAGGACGGCCCGTTATAGGTGAACTGGAGGCCGCTTATCAGGCCCTGCGGCTGATCAAGCATCGCATGAGGGAGACCTCGGTTGCCGACACGCATCTGTTGTCCCCCCACATCATAGGCATTACCGGAACGAACGGCAAGTCTACAGTGACGACACTGGTGGATATGATGCTGCAGGAATTCGGCTACCGTTCCATCGCCGCCGGAAATATAGGAAGAGCAATGTCCGGCGTCGTTGCTGAAGTTGCGGATACCGCGGTCAGTGGAGACAGGAATGTGGCAGTGTTGCCTGATTACATAGTGGCCGAGATATCGAGTTTTCAGCTCGAGACAATACAGGATTTCAGACCCCGCATATCGGCCATTCTCAACGTCAGTGCAGATCATCTTGACCGTTATGCATCCATGGATGATTATACAGAGGCAAAGGCGAGGATATTCATGAATCAGCAACCTGATGACTACCTTATCCTTAACGCTGATGATCCGGTATTGAGGCGACTTTGTCCGGAAGAGAATATTAAGGCAAGAGTGCTTTATTTCAGCAGAAGAGAGCAGGTGACCGGCGTGTACCTGCGGGATGGCATGATCTGGTGCAATCTTCCCGATATACATGTCAGTTGCAAGGACAGTCCGGTTATTTCTGAGGAGATGGTAAGAATCAGAGGCGCACATAATATGGAGAACGCTATGGCAGCCATTCTGATAGCCGTTCTTGCAGGTGCGTCTACCGAGTCCGCTACGACGGTCCTGCGGAGATTCCCGGGTCTGGAGCACAGGCTGGAGTTTGTCCGGGAACTCGACGGAGTTACCTTCATAAACGACTCCAAGGCGACGAATGTTGGGGCTGTTATGAAATCTCTTGAAGGGCTTGACAGAGTCATACTAATAATGGGCGGACTTGACAAGGGAGGAGATTTCTCGGCCTTGTCTGCCCTGGTAAGTGAACGGGTCAGGCATCTGATTCTTATCGGGGCTGCTGCGGAGATCATCGAAAAGGCACTGTCGGGATATGTAAAGGCGTCTGTTGCGCGCGATCTTGATGATGCAGTCAGGGTCGCCTTTGCCTCGGCATCGCCCGGCGATACGGTACTGCTTGCCCCGGGATGTGCAAGTTTCGATATGTTCGAGAATTTCGAAGAACGGGGAAGACGCTTCAGGGAGGCGGTGAAGAACTTGTGATAGACAGCGATACCAGGGATATTCTTCTGGCTGTAACAGCGCTTGTGGTAATCGGGCTTTTGATGATATACAGCTCTACAGTGGTGATCTCATCGAGGGAGTTCGGTAACGGATTTCATTATCTGCGAAATCAGGTTTTTACCGTGTTTGTCGGTGCTGCAGCCATGTCGGTCATATTCAGAATAGACTACCGCAGGTGGCGATCTTTCATCTATGTGCTTATGGGGCTTTCTCTTGTGCTGCTTCTTCTGGTGTTTGTTCCGGGAATAGGCAAGTCGGCCAACGGCGCCAGGAGATGGATTCAGTTGTGGCCATCGACGTTTCAGCCTTCGGAATTTGCAAAGCTCGTAATGGTCATATTTCTTGCGGACTATATGGACAGGTATTCCGGCAGGATGCGTGATTTTCGTTATGGTATAGCGATTCCCGTCGGCGTCATGCTCGTTTTTCAGGCGATACTGATAATGCAGCCGGATTTCGGTGCTGTAATGAGTCTCGGCATTCTGACCGTAACCCTGCTTGTGCTCGGAGGGGCTAGGCTTTCGCATGTCGGGCTGCTGGTTCTGGCTGCGCTTCCGGCTGTGTTTGCCCTGATAGTATCGTCTTCATACAGGCTCAGGAGAATAATGTGTTTTACCGATCCATGGAAGGAACCCTTTGACTGCGGTTTCCAGCTCATTCAGTCATTCATAGCCTTCGGCAACGGGGGGATGTTCGGCATGGGTCTGGGTGGCAGCAGGCAGAAGCTTTATTTTTTGCCGGAGGTCCATACGGATTTCATATTTTCGATAATCGGGGAAGAGCTCGGACTTGCCGGCGTGCTTATTGTTATGGGGCTTTTTCTATGGCTTTTCATAAAGGGGCTTAAGGTGTCCTCGAAGACCTCGGATGCATTCAGTTATTTTCTTGCACTGGGCCTCACCATGATGATCGGAGTACAGGTGCTTGTTAATTTTGCGGTTTCGACCGGCCTGATGCCGACCAAGGGACTGCCGTTGCCGTTTGTAAGCTACGGAGGGTCAGCCCTCCTTATTAATATGGCCGCCGCCGGTATGCTTGCGGGTATATCTATCCGGAACAGTGCAGGGGCTGCGGTTAAGTCCGGTGAGGTACCGGCATACAATGTACGAACCAGCAGGAGAGTACGATGAACATAGTCATTGCGGGCGGCGGAACCGGCGGACATGTATTCCCGGCGATCGCCATTGCCGGAGAACTGACATCGAGAAACCGCGACATCCGTGTGATTTTTGCGGGCACCGCCCGCGGCTTGGAATCCAAGGTTGTTCCAAGGGAGGGGTACGAGATCAGGTTCATCCGTTCTGAAGGTCTCGTGGGGAAGGGCCCTTTGCGCACTATGAGATCGGCCATGATGATTCCGCTGTCGCTGAAGGATTCATTCTCCATACTTCGCGAGCTGAGGCCTGCTGCAGTGCTTGGTGTGGGCGGATACAGTTCAGGGCCTGTAGTGCTCTGCGGCCGGTTAATGAATATTCCTACCATGATCCATGAGCAGAATACAATGCCGGGACTCACAAACAGGATACTTGGCAGGATTGTGGATGCCGTGGCAGTGACGTATCACGAAAGTACAGGCTTTTTCCCTGCAGAGAAGGTAACTGTGACAGGCAATCCGGTCAGAAAGGATATAGTTCTCGGGAGCAAGGAACAGGGTTTGAAGATGTTCAGTCTTGACAGGGATCGGTTTACGGTATTTGTTTTTGGAGGCAGTCGTGGCGCTGCGAGGATCAACAAGGCTATGGCCGAGGCCCTTGGATATCTGGATCATCTGAAGGACAGGATACAGATACTCCATCAGACCGGCGAGAAAGACCATGAAGCGGTAAAACGCATATACAGGACTCGGGGATTCAGGGGGGCCGTCATCCCTTTTGCCCATGAAATGGCGGAGGCCTATGCGGTGGCTGATCTTGTAATTTCGAGGGCCGGTGCCACTACTCTGGCGGAACTGACCGCTTGCGGCAAGGCCGCCGTGCTGGTGCCTTATCCATATGCGGCGGCGCGGCATCAGGAGATAAATGCCCGCAAGCTTGTGGATATGGGAGCTGCCCGGATGATTCTCGACCGCGAGCTGAACGGGCGGAAGATTGCTGACATCATCGCGCGATTTCTTGATAATCCTGATGAACTCAGGGAGATGGCAACGATAAGCAGGTCGCTTGGCAATCCCGGCGCATCCGCCAGGATAACCGATCTTCTTGAGTCACTCATAAAAAAAAAGGAGACTCATCTGCCGGGGCATGAGCGTACACATGCGGCAATTGAAATATGAAGACGAAAGAGGCTGTATAACATAATGTACAAGCATTTCCAGAGGGTCCATTTTGTGGGAATAGGCGGAGTCGGGATGAGCGGAATTGCCGAAGTTCTAAAGAATTTAGGTTACGAAGTTGGAGGTTCCGACCTGCGTGAGACCGAGACCACACGGCGTCTGCGCAGCCTCGGCATAGACGTGAATATCGGACACAGCAAGGAGAACCTTAAAAAGGCTGATGTAGTGGTGATATCTTCAGCCGTATCTGAATACAATCCGGAGGTAGAAGAGGCGAGGCGTATGGATATCCCTGTGATACCCAGGGCAGAGATGCTCGCTGAGCTGGCAAGAATGAAGAATTCTGTTCTCATTGCAGGTGCTCACGGGAAGACTACCACCACATCCCTTGTGGCAAGTGTTCTGGGAGAGGGTGGATTTGACCCCACAGTTGTAATAGGCGGCAAGCTCAGGGGCATCGGGAGCAACGCACGCCTGGGACAGGGAGAGTTCCTTATCGCCGAGGCGGATGAAAGCGACGGCTCGTTCCTGAAACTCTCTCCCACCATTGCTGTAATAACCAACATAGACAGGGAACATATGGATTACTTCGGCGACATCACAAGGATCAAGGAGGCCTTTATCTCTTTTGCCAACAAGGTGCCTTTTTACGGGCTCAATATACTCTATGGAGATAATATTCATGTTAAGGAGATACTGCCGGAAATCGGCCGGAGATGCGTTACATACGGTCTTGGTGAAGGCGTAGACCTGATAGCTACCAATATAAGGGTCAGTGGCCTCGAATCCACTTTCGAGGCGGTGCTGAACGGGAATTCCATTGGAGAGTTCACGCTTCCCCTTGTAGGGCGCCACAACGTATGTAACTGTCTCGCTGCGATCGCGGTGGCGGGAGAACTCGGCATGAAGATGGAAAAGGTAAGAAAGGCTCTCAGGGAGTTCAGTGGTGTGCACAGGAGGTTCGAATTCAAGGGCACCGTTGGCGGTATAAGGGTAATCGATGATTACGGCCACCATCCGGCTGAGATTATGGCGACATTGAAGGCTGCGCGTGAGGCGATAAGCGCCTCTGAAGATAAGGAGGGGCGATTGGTGGTGCTGTTTCAGCCACACAGATACACCCGCACGAGAGACCTCATGGATGAATTTTTCGGGGCCTTTACCGATGCTGACAGGGTGATCGTTACCGATATATACGCTGCAGGGGAGAATCCGATTCCGGGAGTGACCGCTGAGTCCCTCAGCAGGGGCATTGGTCATCTCAACAGCGATGTGGTCTTTATCAGGGATATGGAGGATGTGGTCAGTTTTCTTGAGAGAGAGCTGGAAAGTGGCGACACCCTTATAACACTTGGAGCAGGTGATGTATGGAAGGCCGGAGAGAAGTTTATCAGGCGGAAGGGGCGGAAAGGATGAACGCAGACAGGTTTGTCGATCGTATAAGAGACTCCTTTCGCGGGGAGGTAAGGTTCAATGAACCCATGTCGAAGCACACTTCTCTCGGCATAGGCGGTCCGGCGGATCTGATGCTGTTCCCTGAGGATCCCCTTTCGCTGAGGGCCGCGCTATCCGCGGCAGTTTCCGGAGGGATTCCTGTGCTTGTGCTCGGTGGCGGTACCAATCTGCTTGTCAGTGACAAGGGGGTAGAGGGTATAGTGGTCTCTCTGCGGGAGTTTAACAAGATCGAGCTGACGAAACAACAGGATGAAACAACAGGTGTGATATTTGCCGGAGCCGGCGCGAGGCTTGCCGCCGTCATGAATTTTGCCCAGAAACATGGCCTTTCCGGAATGGAATCGTTAGCAGGGATTCCCGGTTCGATCGGCGGTGCGGTCTCGATGAATGCAGGCTCATATGGCATGGAGATCGGGAAGCTGATCGAATCGGTTACAGTGATGGATATGAAAGGCGGTCTTTTCGTGCTCAGAAGGGATGATATGGAGTTCGGTTACAGGAGCACCAGTATTTCTGCGGATCGGCTGATACTAAGTGCCAATCTGAAGCTTTTGAAATCCGCTCCGGAAGAGATACAGGAGCGGATGCTCGAGGTACTCGAACGGAAGAGGGAAAGTCAGCCCCTCAACGAGTCATCGGCCGGTTGTGTTTTTCGCAACCCACCTGATGACAGCGCAGGGAGGCTCATTGAAGAGGCTGGCTGCAAGGGGATGTCAAGGGGGGGCATCGAAGTAAGTCAGATCCATGCCAACTACTTCATAAACAGGGGCCCGGCGCATTGCAGGGATTTTGTTGATCTGATGAACGAAGTGAAGATGAAAGTGAAGGAGAAAAGCGGCATCGATCTCGAACCTGAGGTCAGGCTGGCTGGACGTAATCTGTGAGCATGAGTAAAGCAAGAGGAACCAGACAATGACCAGGAAGGGTCCGGTAACCAGAAAGAGAATAGGAGTGCTTATGGGTGGGCAATCTTCCGAGAGAGATGTCTCGATCAGGAGCGGGCTTGCGATATATCAGGGCCTTCAGGAACTCGGTTACGATGTGGTTGCCATAGACGTGGACCGCGATGTTGTCACCAGGCTGAAGAAAGAAAAGATCAGGGTTGCCTTTCTGGCCCTTCATGGGGGTACAGGGGAAAACGGTGCCATGCAGGGGTTGCTCGAGGTTCTCGGAATTCCATACACCGGCTCAGGCGTGCTTGCCTCGGCATTGGCGATGGACAAGGAGATGTCAAAGAAGATTTTCATCGCTCATGGCCTGAATGTAGCGCCCTATATAGTAGTAAGGCAGAAGACCGGCAGGGAGAAGGCGGATGCCGGAGTGGCCGACATCTCAGGAGCATTTGTATATCCCGATATCCCCGAAATTGAGTTCGGCCCCCCATGGGTAGTCAAGCCGGCGGCCGAGGGATCGAGTATCGGGGTCTGCATCGTCAGGGAACGGCAGAACCTCAACACCGCGATCGAGGAGTCATTCCGTTTCGGCAGAAGGGTGTTAGTGGAGCAGTTCATCGAGGGAAGGGAACTGCATATCGGCATCCTGGGAAACCGTGCCCTCGGGGGCGTGGAGGTGAGGCCGTCGAAGGAGTTTTACAACTATGAGGCCAAATATACATCCGGCCTGACTGAATATATCATACCACCGCAGATTGATGAAGAGGCGATGGAGCGTGTCAAATCAGACGCATTGAATGCCCATATGGCTCTTGGATGTTCCGGTGCGGACAGGGTGGATTTTATTATGGATCATGATCACCGGCCGTTTATTCTGGAGGTTAACACGCTGCCCGGTATGACGGAGACGAGTCTTCTGCCCAAGATCGCAAAGTCGGCGGGCATGGAGTTCAATAATCTGATAGAGGAGATTCTGAGAATTGCGCTCAAAGAATAAGAAAAAGGGAAAGAAGAACAAAAAGGGCCGTGGCGAGAAGATTGCGGCATTGCTCAGAAGGGGCACAATTCTGATGATTCTGGTCTCAATAGCCGTAACATCGGGAATTGGTGCGAAGTACCTGTACAGGACAATCAGGGTGAAGGAAGTGAAGATTACCGGGAATTATCATCTCGATTCTTCCGAGATCGTGGAGTTTTCGGGGATAAAAAAGGGCGAACCTCTGCTCGGTGTGAGCCTTCAGGAAATTGACAGTAACCTGCGCCGTCATGCATGGATCAAGGAGGTCTCCGTGAAGAAACTCCTGCCCGATTCCATAGAGATAAGAATACGCGAGGCAACACCACGAGCGCTGCTGAGTGCCAATAAACGCCTGTACCTGCTTGATGGTGACGGCGAAGTGCTCGAGAGGATAAAGGGAGATACAGTTCCATTTCTGCCGGTGATAAAAAATATTAGTCCGCGTGACAGGAAGTCGATGACAGAAGCGGTTCGTCTTGTTGCCGTTCTCAATCAAAAAAAGCTGTTTGTAAATCGTGAGACAGTAGAGATCAGCCTGCAGCCATATGGGCTGTCAATGAATGTGGACGGCGAACTGATAAAGGTCGGCTACGGCAATTACAACGCAAAGTTCGAGCGCTGGAAGTCGCTGGAGCCGGAAATACGGAAAAGGGGGGTGCCGATAAAGTACGTTGATCTGCGTTTCAAGGATTCTGTAATCGTAAAGCCTCTGAAACCAAAGAAGAAAGGCAGGAGCTTCTGAATATGCATTTCGGATTTATAAAAGATATGTCACCACGGGGTGAGAGGCTCATAGCCGCTCTTGATATCGGTACATCAAAGATATCCGCTCTGGTGGCCGAAACCGGTGACATCAGGGACGAACGTCCCGCCAGGGGGTTTTTCCGGAAAAAGAGAGGGCCTGAAAATATTGCTGATGATGCAAGCGGGTCCGGAGTGAATATTATAGGTTCTGCGTCTGTTCCGTCAAGAGGAATAAAAAAAGGCGAGGTCACCAGCATTGAACAGGCCGTTGAATCCATACAGCGGGCTACGGCAGGGGCAGGTTCCGCCGCAGGGGTGGATATAGGAGCGGTCTATCTGAGTATTACCGGCAGGCATATAGGCTGCATGAGGAGCAACGGGGTCATAGCTGTCAAGGAAAAGGAGATCGGCTGCAGGGAGGTCGACAACGTTATTGAAGCCGCTCGCGCCGTCGCTATTCCATTCGACCGGGAGATGCTGCACGTCATACCGGAAGGATTCTCGGTGAACGGACAGAACGGCATAACCGATCCGGTGGGAATGGCCGGCGTGAGGCTCGAAACAAGTGTTCAGATTATAACCGCCTCGTCTTCAGCCATACAGAATATGCTGAGGTGCTGCGAGAGGGCAGGCCTGGAAGTGGTTGAGATAGTATTTCAGCCGCTTGCCTCTGCTGAAGCGGTACTTGGAGACGATGAGAAAGAGCTGGGGGTGGCGGTAATCGATATCGGAGGGGGTACTACTGACGTAGCAGTATTCAGTGAGGGTACGGTCTCTTATTCAACAGTCATAGCCATTGGAGGTGTCAACTTCACCAACGATCTCGCCATAGGGCTGAGGATTCCATCCCTTGAAGCTGAGGAGGTCAAAAAGAGATACGGCTGCTGCATGTTCTCCATAATAAGGGAAGACGAGTATCTCGACATCGGGGGGCGCGGCGGAGTCCATGGGAAAAGGATCCCCCGCAGATACATGGTCGAGATACTTCAGCCGCGTGCAGAGGAACTCTTTACCCTTATCAGGGAGGAGCTCAGTGAGAAGGGACTATACAGCGTTCTGAACTCGGGCGTCGTACTGACCGGCGGCGGTGTACTTATGGAAGGTATTGATGTGATGGCCGAAAACATACTCGAGCTGCCGGTCAGAATCGGAAAACCCGGCAGGGCTGCCGGAATTCGCGGCGGCATTTCAGGACCCGAGTATGCTGCATCGGTCGGCCTGATACTGAGAGGTGCGGCTGATGGCACCGAGGAAACCGGAAGATTCAGGACAGGGGGGTTGAAAGGAATAAAAACCAGAGTCAGCGGCCTGTTCGGGGGAATATTATGAATCATGATTCACTGTAAACCTGCACGCTGCATAAGCAGCAGAGGGAATTAGGTGGATGGTAAGAGCGAGAAAGGCGGGAAAAGACAAGGCCTGTGTTGCAGGTGGTAAACACTGAAGATGGTCTGTCATTTCGACCCGGGGTGTGGGATAGAAATATGGAATATGGGAAAAAATGTCGATAGGAGGAAACTTAAAATTCTGTGAAAGGAGAGCAAGATGAGAATTTTCGAAATCGAAGAAGTCAAAAACCAGAATGCAAAGATCAAGATCGTTGGCGTCGGAGGAGGCGGAAGCAATGCCGTAAACTGCATGATCGCCTCTAACCTCCAGGGAGTGGAGTTCATTGCTGTCAACACCGATGCACAGGCGCTTGAGTCATCCCTGGCACACCACAGGCTGCAGATCGGAAACTCTCTGACCAAAGGTCTTGGAGCGGGCGCCAATCCGGAGATCGGACGTCAGGCAGCGATAGATGATCGTGATCTTGTTGAAGAGGCCCTCAAGGGCGCCGACATGGTATTCATTACGGCCGGTATGGGTGGTGGCACAGGTACAGGCGCGGCACCTGTCATTGCCGAGACGGCCCGTGAACTCGGTGTCCTTACTACCGCTGTGGTGACGAGACCTTTCCTTTTTGAGGGCAACAAAAGAGCACGCAACGCAGAGCAGGGGATAAAGGAACTGAGAAAACATGTTGACTCCATCATCATAATCCACAACAACAGGCTTCTTGATATAACTGAAAAGGACACCCCCTGGCTGCAGGCACTGAATCTGGCCAATGATGTGCTCAGACAGGCCGTCAAGGGTATCTCCGATCTTATCCTCATTCCGGGACTAATTAACCAGGATTTTGCGGATATAAAGACGATCCTTACCGACAGCGGCAGGGCCCTCATGGGCATAGGTTCATCAGAGGGGGAAAACAGGGCACTGAATGCGGCAAAGATGGCGATAAAGAGCCCCCTGCTGGAGGAAACCTCCATTGATGGTGCCAAGGGAGTGCTTATCAACATCACTGGAGGTTCCTCCCTCTCATTTCATGAGGTCAACGAGGCGGCAAGCCTCATCAGGGATGCGGCGGATGATGATGCGGAGATAATATTCGGTTCCGTTATCGACCCTGATCTGGATGAGAAGATCATGGTGACGGTCATAGCGACCGGATTTGAGGAAAAACCCAGGGCGGTCATGCCCTCGTACAACAAATGGAAGCCCGCCCGTGAAGCCGCGGCATTCAAGGGTTCGGAGAGGGTGCTTTCCAAACAGACCTTCACAGATGATAATGAGCTGTATCTTGATATTCCCACATTCATGCGGAAGAACGGATATAATGAAGAGAAACTCAGTGAGGATGCAGGAGCGGTTTAGGAGGCTTAAGGAATGCGATTTTCCGGTTTGTTCGTACCGACTCTGAGGGAGACACCTTCCGAAGCGGAAGCGGTCAGTCACATACTGATGTTGAGGGCAGGATACGTACGGCAGCTTGCATCTGGTCTCTACATCTGTCTTCCCCTGGCTCAGAGGGTCATGACCCGCATCAACAGGATAATACGGGAAGAAATGGATGCCATCGGTGCTCAGGAGATAACGATGCCGGCATTGCATCCTGCCGAGATATGGCAGAAGACGGGCCGGTGGAGTGAAATAGGAGACGAGATGTTCCGGCTGAAGGACCGGGGCGGTCGTGACATGTGCCTCGGTATGACTCACGAAGAGATAATTACCTGGCTTGCGTCCATGGAAATTAGGTCATACAGGGACCTGCCGCAGGTATGGTATCAGCTTCAGACAAAATTCAGGGATGAGGCGAGACCCAAGAGCGGCATCCTGCGCACGCGGGAGTTCGTGATGAAGGACAGTTACAGCTTCGACAGGGATGAGGCCGGCTTGGAAGAAAACTACCGGAAACACGCGGAGGCCTACCACAGGATATTTCAGCGCTGCGGTCTCAGGTTTTATCAGGTCGACAGTGACCCCGGTATGATGGGCGGTGCAACGGCGCATGAATTCATGGCGCCCAGCCCTGCCGGTGAAGACACCATCATTCTTTGTGATGAATGCGGATACGCGGCCAATACAGAACTTGCTGTCTCAACTCCGCAGCCGCAGGCAGTGCCTTCTGAAGCATCCGGGTGGGAACGGGAGGATGTTGAGACCCCTGAAAAGAGGACGGTTCAGGAGGTGTCGGAGTTCCTGGGTCTCGACCCGTCTTGTTTTATAAAGAGCCTGCTTATGGTAGGCAGCGATGGCCCCTTTCTCGCGCTTGTCAGGGGCGATCAGGAGCTCCACGAGATGAAGCTAAGAAGGAAAGTTGGTGACTTCAGGCCTGCAAGCAGGGAAGAGGTAGAGGAGATCCTGGGGGTGGAGCCCGGTTTTATAGGTCCTCATGGCCGGAAGATCCGGATAGTTGCAGACCCCTGCCTGAGAGAGGGGGTATATGTCTCCGGTGCAAACAGAGAGGGTTTTCACACGAGGGGCATAAGACCGGGAGAGCATTTCGTTGCGGAATGGGCCGATCTCCATGTAGCCTCCGGGGGCGAAATATGTTCCCATTGCGGAAGTACGGTCCGTGCGGAGAAGGCGATAGAAATAGGCAATATATTCAAGCTCGGCATCAAATATTCATCTCCTCTCGGGGCGATGTTTCTTGATGAAAGCGGTTCCGAACGGCCGATTGTGATGGGGAGTTACGGCATAGGGCCGGCCAGAATAGCTGCTGCTGCCGTAGAACAGTATCATGACGGTGACGGGATCATATGGCCCGAAAGTATCGCCCCCTTTGATGTGGAGGTGATCCCACTCGCAGTGGACGACAGAGATGTCATGGATACGGCGGAGAAGATATATGCCGAGCTCCGCGTCTCGGGCCTGGAAGCCCTTATCGATGACCGGCAGGAGAGGCCCGGCGTGAAGTTCAAGGATGCCGATCTGATAGGCATACCGTGGCATGTCGTGGTCGGCAAGAAGGGTCTTAGAGATGGCGTGGTCGAGCTCAAGAACAGGAAGACGCGAGAGGTCACGAAGATTCCCCCTTCGGAAGTTGTAAAGGGCCTTAACCCGGATAATTCATGAAGGATGTGTGATTTAAGACTTACTTGGCTTCCCTAGCCTCCATCGCCGGCTTTTCCCTGCCCGGCAGCGTTATGGCATCAAGCGCAGCTTCATCCTTCGTGATTTTGCTGCTTTCTTTCAGACGCTCCACAAAGGCATCAAAGAGTTTCTTTCTCTTCTGATTGATGAGTTCGCGTCTGATCGATTCCCTGGACTGTTCGTAACTGGCTGATTTACCCTTTTTTACATCGGTAAGTTTTATTATGTGATAGCCGAAACGCGTTCTTACGGGCTTGCTGATTTCGCCCACCTTAAGACTGAGTGCTGCCCGTTCGAATTCGGGCACCATCTTCCCCCTGCCGAAGAATCCGAGATCCCCGCCTTTTGCGGCTGATGTCTTGTCAAGAGAGTATTTCTTTGCGAGCTTTCCGAAGTCGGCTCCGTTCTGCAACTCCTTGAGGATTGAATCGGCCTCCTCAGCAGTCTTGACAAGTATATGGCTTGCCCTGAGCTGGCTGCCGATAGTCAGCTTGTCCTTGTTCTCCTCGAAGAAGGCCTTTACTTCGTCTTCATCTACCCGTACTTTTTCATCTACTTCTTTCTTCAGTATCATCGACACGAGCGTCATCTTTTCGAACTCCTTCATGCGCTCCTTGAATTCCGGGTCCTTGTTAAGCCTCATCTTTCTGGCCTGCTGATATATAAGTTCCCTTTTGATGATTTCATCAAGGAACCTGTCTCTTCCCTCTTTGTTATTGAGCTGTTCCCTGGCCCATTCCGGCATCCTCGATACCTCGCGGAGGAACTGGTTTTGCGTTATAACATCCTTGTTCACTTTTGCGATAACGGGACTGTCAGGTTTGCCATCACCTGAGCATGCGGATAGCGCCGCTGCCATGAATAATGTAATCAGAGCTCTTAATAGGATCTTCTTCATCTATGACTCCCCTCGTTGTTTTATGGGTTAAAACCTGATCTGTTTTATACCATGAAACCTACTGGTTTTACAAGCTGGAGAATGCCGGTCTACAGGCGGTATCATAATTGTAAGTATGACAAGACGAAGACTGTATCTGAAGGTAGGAGACAGGGTAAACCATCTGAGATATTCTTCATGGGGCGAGGGAGAGGTCATCGAGGAAAAACACTCTCATCTCAGTGGCGGAACCTGCTTTGTGCGCATACTGTTTCAGGACGGCAAGGAGAGGTCTTTTATTAATGATCTCAACAGCTCTCTCTGTTGCTACTATGCAGGAGTGAGGCTTGTATAGCTGCATGAACTCCGGGATTGTCAACTGGTGCCTGCAGCGGATTTGTCGGGATATTGCCTGTTGACGTAGTTTATCTCGTCTTCCCTGCTCTTCAGCTTCTCATCGAGTCGCAATATGAGCAGTTCATTCAGTATCTTTTTAAAAATTGGACCTGGCCTGAACCCCATCTTCATCAGGTCATCACCGGACAGCTCGGTAACTGTCTTTCTCATGTCGGTAAGGAAAAGGGAGATGGCTTTTTTCTGCTTATCATCATGGGCCTTTGCCACAGCATAAAGTATCGTTTCGAGGCGCAGAGGCTGAAGCATGAAATATATTTCGGACCTGGATGCGTGACCTACCTTAAGGAGCAGATCAGAAGCCCGTTCTATTCCCTGAACGATCTCTCTGCCAGCGCCTGGCGGTACATTCAGGCGTTTCATTGCACTGTCTCTTTCATCCGGGCTGAGCTCATCAAGCAGGGCCATGAAAAAGATGTGCGGTTTGTTAAGCGGTTCTTCAAGAAACAGGAGATCGAACCATGAGACCGCCTCCTCAATCGCAGTTATGGTCTTCTCCAGTGATGGCGTCAGCTTCAGGTTCGGGTGGATGAATCTCAGCAGGTCAAATCCGGCGAGCCTTCTCACGGCATTGAGGGGTCTTGTCTCCTGAAACAGGAGCGTCAGTTCATCAAACATACGGGCTCCCGAGAGCCTCTCAAAGAGGTTTATCCTTACGGCGGTGTTGATAAGGTTCATAGTGTGTTTGCTTATCTTGAATCCGAACCTTTCTGAAAACCTGATCGCTCTGAAGGCGCGTGTGGGATCTTCGATGAAGCTAAGGTTGTGCAGTATCCGGATCGTCTTGTCTCTTATGTCCTTTTGTCCGCCGAAAAAGTCCAGGAGACGGCCGAACCTGCCGGGGTTCAGCATGATTGCCAGAGTGTTGATTGTAAAGTCCCGCCGGTATAGATCTTTCTTGATCGATGATATCTCTACCTTTGGCAGGGCGGCAGGAGATTCATAATATTCGGTGCGTGCCGTGGCTACGTCAAATTTGAGAAAGTCGGTCACAATGACGGCCGTGCCGAACCTGCCATGGCTTTTGACTTTTGCTTTCAGTAACTGTCCCAGTTCACGGGCAAAGGCTATACCATCGCCTTCGATTACTATGTCGATATCGAGATTTGATTCATTTCTAAGCAGGTCACGCACAGAACCGCCCACAAGATATGCGGAGTAGCCGAGCCTCGCCGAGACCTCTCCTGCAAGCTTGAGGACGGCCAGGACATCGGGCGGAAACATCGATTTCATAACCGAAGCGAGGTTTTTACCGATCGATGCTTTTCCCGAGTATCTCTCCGACTCAGAGATCCTTTCTTTCCTTATGAGGGATTCGTAGAGTGATCGCAGCAGATCTGTTCTTGTTATTGCCCCCACAACACGTTCATCTTCTATGACCGGCATGAACCGCTGGTTGCGTTCCACCATCTTGGACTCTATTTCATTAACGGGTGTTGACGGTGAAGCGGTCACAACGCCTGTTGTGCAGAACTCAGACACCCTGTTTTGTCCGAAACCATGAAACAGCGCCTTCTCTACCACCTCTCTCGAAATAAGACCATAGTACCTGCCGGACCGTACAACCGGAAGTACGTTTACTTCATATTGAGTCATCATCTTTTCGGCCTTTCTGATAGTGCTTGCGGCCTTTATGCACTTGACATGACGGGTCATTACATCACGGGCCGTCCTGGTGGGTCTGATGAGACGCGCCGCGGAATTCAGGATTTTTTCTTCCGTCTCCTCAATAGACATGTCTCTTACGACCGCCGATGCGGCCTGGGGATGCCCGCCTCCCCCAATCTCCCTCAATACCTCCGAGACATCGATTTCGGGTACATAGCTTCTGGCAATGACCTGCACCCGGTTTTCCATCATTACTATCAGAAAGATTGCATCCGCGGCCCCCGTCTCCCGCATCCTGTGAGCGAAAGAAGCTATATCGCCAATATACTTTTCCCGTGAAGCCTTGGAGATGCGAATTCTGAAATCCTGTATCACTTTTTCTGTTGAGGACTGCACAAGTTCATTCAGGAGGTCGATTTCGTCGGGGCCGAGTTCTCTCTTGAGAAAACGGGACACAATATTCAGATTCGCCCCCTTTTTCAACAGGTAGGCCGCAGCCGAAATATCGCGCACCGTTGTTGATGGGAACAGAAGTGATCCTGTCTCCTCGTAGATACCCAGCATCAGCAGTGTAGCCTCGGCCGGCGCAAGAGCCATTGCAGCAGATTTTATCATCTCGGTAAAAAGGGTGCTCGTTGCACCTGCATCTTCTATTACCTTCTTCTGAGCAATGGGAACATCTTCTCCTCCGGTGTGATGATCGTAGATATGAACGGCAAGCCCCTGTCGGCCGAGTATGCCTGCAAATATCCCGATCCGTGACGGATTTTTTACATCAACCAGAATGAGTCGTTTTATTTTTTCAAGATCTATATCGCGCAGTCTTGTTATCTCCACCGGGAAATCGGGCGACGACAGAAAATCCCTGACAGCCTTCTCCTGAGAGCCGGGAAAAGCGAGAATGGCGTCGGGATAGAACTTCTTGGCCGCGACCATGGAAGCGAGGGCGTCAAAGTCTGCGTTGAGATGAGTGGTTATGACTTCCATTAATTAATTATAAGTCGAGACGTGTGGAAAAGACAGTAGGCAGTTAGGAGTACGCAGTAGGCAGTAGGGGCATGGCGGTGCCATGCCCCTACTGCGGGAAAGGCGGGAAAGGAAGAGGCCGCACCTCGTTTCCGGGGTTCAACCTCGGGTTGGAGACTTTGTCACTTTGTCATCAATCGAATTACGTGCTTTTTTCCAGAAAGAGCTTCAGGTTGTAGCTTCTTGAAGGGTGTCTCAGCTTGCGCA
>CAZZGC010000003.1:25914-40781 GCA_964653915.1 uncultured Thermodesulfovibrio sp. | reverse complement strand
TCATCGAGTACTGTCAGAACGAGATGGCAATGGATGAGGCAACGGTACGGGAGATAGCTGAAGAGGCCTTTGCAGGGGCAAGGTCGTTAGTCGAAGGTTAAAGCCGGTACTCATGCTGTCAATAATATGACATCTTCTTGCGGAAGTTTCCCCTTTCGATAAACATGAGTCCTGTCTGATAAAGACGTTTGTTCTGTAACTATTTAAAGTTTCATAGAATTACAGGCATAATCATGCTACAGCCATCGGGAAGAGAATAATTTATCGTCTTGGCAAGGGATTTGCGATGATAGGCTCCAGCATGAAAATTTATCGGGATAATTGTATTAAATGAGCGGGAATTTGACGTTCAGAAAGAACATTTCTGCCCTGAGGGTACGGAATCCGGAACTGTCCTCGGTGATTACAGATGCTATGTACTCTTCATCACTTGAGATTCAGCAGGCGGCATCCGGAGAGGTCACACTTGTTGTAGACGGAAAGCTGCTTCACAGCAAGTATGACCCGGTTGCAGAGGCAGAGACGTGGGCTGAATATAATCTGAAAGAAGCTGAAAGTGCAGATACAGTTTATATACTTGGCTTTGGTCTGGGATATCATGTTGACGCCTTGAGGAGAAAAATAAGAGGCAGAACAAAAATAGTTGTCGTTGAACCGGCAGTCGAGATTCTTGCAGCGGCATTTAGGACGATTGACTTGAGCAGGCTCCTTGGCAGAATCGAAATCGTGACCGGGATCGACTTCCGGATAAGTGGCAGAGGTCTCTCTGTTCTTGAACATTTCCCGTCCGTGAGTCTCAATCCCGAATTGTTTGGGAAAGTAAAAAAGAGATTGAGGGCATCGGCAAGGATCAGCAGGGGGCTGAAAATACTGGTTGTGAGCCCGGTGTACGGGGGGTCTCATCCGATGGCCGGGTATTGTTCTGCTGCGCTGAGAAGAATGGGTCATGATTCTGAACTTCTCGATTTCGGCAGATTTTCGGATGCACTCTTTTTTAGCAGAGAGATTGCCGGCAGCGGTGAAAGATACTCTGTCATGATCGAAAGGCTTTCGGATTTTCTATCTGAGGCTGTCCTGTCCAGGTGTTATTCCTCAAGGCCTGATCTCATTCTGGCACTGGCTCAGGCTCCGCTTGCGCCATGGTGTGTAAAAGAGATCAGAAAACTTGGCATTTATACTGCTTTCTGGTTTGTTGAGGATTTTCGTGTGATGGGATACTGGCGTCACACTGCGCATCTTTACGATCATTTTTTTACGATTCAGAGAGGGGAGTTTTTCGAGGAACTGAAGCGGTCGGGAGTTGCGAATTTTGCTTTCCTTCCTCCGGCAGCTGATCCGGACCTTCACAGACCGGTGAAACTTAAAATGGATGAGCGGGATTATTATGGAAGCGATGTCTCCTTTGTAGGAGCCGGTTATTACAATCGCAGGCATTTTTTCAAGGGGCTTGTGGATATGGATCTGAAAATATGGGGTTCAGACTGGGATAATGAACCTGCGCTTGCGGACTTCATTCAGAGAGAGGGCAGAAGGGTCAGTCCGGAGGAGTCGGCTATGATATTCAATGCAACGAAGATTAATATCAATCTCCATTCCTCCACATATCACAAGGGAGTGAACCCCTTCGGAGACTTTGTAAATCCGAGAACATTTGAGATAGCTTCATGTGGTGCATTTCAACTTGTTGACCGCCGTGCCGATCTTGATACCCTCTTCCGGGAGAATGAGGAGATTGTCAGTTTTGAAGGGATGGAAGACTTGAGGGACAAGATTCATTATTACCTTGAAAACTCAGATGAGCGGATGAAGATAGCTGCACAGAGCAGATTAAGGATTCTGAGGGATCATACTTATGACGCCAGAATGCAGCAGATGCTTGCCACATTGATCGATCATGGATTTATGCCACCGGAACGTGAGAAGGAGGGTCTGGATGCGGATGAACTGATTGAAGAAGCCGGTGCGGACACGGCATTGGGCATGTACCTGTCGAAATTTGCGGGACGCGGGGATCTCAAGTTTGAAGAGATAACAGGTGCTGTTCAGGAAGGTGATGGAGAACTTTCCCGTACCGAGAAGATACTGATGATAATGCGCGAGGCTGTCAGGTAATGAGCAGAAATGTCCTCATAATCAACCTTACGAGAATGGGGGACCTGCTTCAGTGTACACCTCTGATGGAATCGCTGAAGGAAGATGACAGGGATACATTCATTTCTCTGGTAGTGAATTCATCATTCATAAATATTTGTGAAGGCATTCCGGTCAAGGATGAGGTGATAGATTTCGATATAAAGAGCCTGAGGGAAAATCTGACCGGAGACAACGTTGATCTGGTCGGTAGTTACCGGGTGGTGGAAAGGCTGATAGAAAGAATAAACCAGAGGCACTACGATCTGACAATCAATCTGACACATTCGCCTCTCAGTGCGGTACTGACTTCCCTTGTCGATACAGACGAGATAAGGGGATTTACTATCGATAAGGAAGGGCATCGAATAATAAGGCATCCCTGGATGAGATACTTCTTCAATGTTGTACCGAACAGGCAATACAATCCCTTCCATATAGTTGACATGTATCTCCTTGCCGGCGGCGTCAAACCGGCATCGGGAAAGCTCCTCTATTATCCGGGTGCGGAAGATAGTAAGGCTGCGGCGGTGATGCTCCGGGATCACGGAGTGAACGATGACGATATCCTGATTGGGCTGCAGATGGGCGCAAGCAAAGCTGACAGGCGATGGCCGGTTGCCAATTTTGCCAGAGTGGCGGATATGCTTGCGGATACGTATGGTGCAAGGATCATACTTTTTGGGTCATCAGCAGAGACGTCGCTGGCGGATGAGTTCTCTGTAGAGGCAAGAACCAGGGCGGTTAATCTTATAGGCCAAACCGGAATCGGAGAACTTGCTGCCCTGCTTTCCAGATGCGCTCTTCTGATCGGAAACGACACAGGCACCCTGCATATAGCGACGGCTGCGGGAACAAAGGTACTGGGTATATTTTCGGTAAATGCCCATTATATGGAGACCGGTCCATATGGGGCAGACCACTATGTGATAGAGGCTGACCTGCCCTGTATTCCCTGCGGGTTTGACGTCGAATGCAATAACCGTATCTGCAGAGACGTAATAACACCGGAAGTGGTATACGGAGTTTCCAGACACATAATTGATGGCAGTGAATCTGAAATCGAAGCATCGTCTTCTATATGGGAGAGAGTTCATGTGGTCAAGTCTGTCATAAGCCGGGACGGAATGCTTGAATATGAACCGCTGATTAAGAGAAGTATCAGGAAAGAGAATCTGCTCAGGCTTTTTTACAGATATGTCTGGATCGGGGAATTCGACGAACGGGACGGATCGGTTGATATGATATGTGAAGAGATCAGGGAATATCTGTCATCACATTATATGCTCGATGGCTCTGATAATCTCTCGTCATCACTAAAGGAAGATGCAGTGGTTGTTGAAAGGCTTCTTGCTCTTGCATCAGAAGGGCTTTCTCATCTTGAGAATATAGCGGCTGAAGCCGAACGCAAAGCGCCGGATATAGACAAGATAAAGGGAGAGTGGCAGGATGTCGAAAGGACGGAACATATGATTGACACGATCGCACATACAACACCGTTTCTGCGCCCCCTCGTTATTCTTTTCCGGTACGCAAGAGAGGCCATGGAAGGAGATGGAATCAGGGAACTGTCCGGTGCTGCATGCCTTATATATCGAGAACTGATATATTACGCAACCAGGCTGTTTCTGCTGATGAACAAGGCTGAATATATTATGCGGCCTGTGGCCGTGACAGAAAAAATTGAATACAGGGAGGAACAGGAAAGCGGCACGCCGTGGTATCTTTAGCGTCCGTAAGAGAAGAGTGAGGATGGTTGATCTATGAACAACAATACGTCAAAGGGGGAGCATATGATTGATTCAGAGAAGATTTCGGGTAAGACAGCAATACTCGAAGTAATACGCAACAGTCTTGGAGATGCGCGTGATACTGTAAGTGCACTCGATGAATCACTGATGGAAAACGTCAAGAGGTTGAGGGTTGAAAGCTCTGAGTATGTCTTTACAAACCTTATGCAGGACATCAGGGATCTTCAGTGCCTCATGGAATTTCTGGGAGAGCTGAAGGCCGGGATGGTGCACTTCGATGACTTTGGGATAGGCGATGACCCGATCACCGCCGAAGGCGCCGGAGTGAAAGTGTTTCGCGAGATGAACTCTGCCTTTGCGTCCGGCGACTGGGTAACTCTGTCAGATCTGATAGAATACGAACTTTCAGCGCTCCTCAAAAAAGAAGAATCATGGCTTCAGGAACTTCAGCAGAAAGTGGAGAGCTATGAGGCTGTTTAACGTAATGGAGCATGTGTAAGAAGATTCGGACAGCCGGCGCGAGGTGCTTATGCTGATCATTGACTGATAAGGAGAACGAAAGTGGAGAAACGGGATTTCAAGATTCTTATTGCTGAAGATGACGGTATTGTCAGGGACGTGATTCTGAAGTTTCTGACCGATCAGGGCTACACGGCCGTGGTTGCGAAGGACGGTCTTGATGCGATCAGAATCCTTAGGATGGAAGATATAAAGCTCGTGCTTACAGACCTGAGAATGCCTGGAGCAGATGGGATGGAGGTGCTTCGTACAGCTGTCCGCATAAATCCAAGAATATCTGTTGTGCTGTTGACTGCTTACGGAACACTCGATACGGCTCTCGAGGCTATGAAGGAAGGAGCCTACGATTATATTGTCAAGCCGTTTGTTATGCAGCAGCTTCTGCTAATAGTTAGAAACGCTTACAAAATGGCGGATCTGATAGAAGAAAACGATGAACTTGCTGCTATTTTGAGAGATACATACCGGAACCTGGAAGTCATCGGAAATATCGGAACCTGCGGAGATAAAAAAATAATTGATGAATCGGCCGAACGTATCGAAAGACTCGGACAGCTTAAGGTTATCGGGAAAGACGAGGCGGCGTCTATTCGGGAGAGGCTTACATCGGGAACGGGCGATGAAAACCTGAAGAAATACAACAGCCTCGTAAACTACCTGAACAGGGAAGGCGTGTCTGATTCCGGCAACTGAATGATAACCCTGGTTTTTTGCATGAACGGGAAAAGAAAAAAATAGAGGGAAGGAGAAGAGATGGGAAAGGGAAGAAAAGATCATGGTGAAAATGAAAAAAGAAGCTACTTCAGAATTGATGATGTGATCTCTGTTGTCGCAAATCCGGTTGAAATTGACCTTGAGAACCTTGATGAGTTCAAAAAGTGTATAGTCAGTTCCAAGGCATTTGCAATGACTGATTCGTCTGTTGAGCCAGAGGGATTTCCGGGGGACAATGGCGATATCTCAGAAAACCGGAAACTCTATGAGATGTTAGCCGAGATAAAATCAAAAGTAGACTATATAATCAATCACTTAATGATCGAGAAGGAGGGTCTGTTTACGACAGCGAAGAAGCGGGTCAATATAAGCGCCTCCGGTATTCGGTTTACTACGGAGCAGGAAGCTAACGTAGGAGACGTCATGGAGATCAAACTGCTCCTGCCGACATTTCCTCCGGTTGCGGTATTTGCATACGGCAGGGTTACGAGGATTAAGAAACTGAAAAACGGAAAATCCGACATAGCGCTGGAATACCTTAACATGTCGGAATCAGTGCGAAATGAGATAGTCCGTTATACTCTTGAACATCAGCGTGAGATGATCCGCAAGATGAAGGAAGCAGGAGCCTGTGAATAGCGCAAGCCTTCTCGGAATACTACTTGGAATATCTGCGGTAGTTGGTGGGAACCTTATCGAAGGCGGCAGGATCAGTTCGATAGTTCAGGGATCCGCAGCTTTAATAGTGTTTGGTGGAACGATAGGGGCTACATTCCTGAGCTTTTCGATGAGTGATATCGCTCTTTCATTCAGAATGCTGAAAAATGTCTTTTTTGAAGATGGTATCGTACCGCGCGAACATACCGTTATAAGCGAACTTGTCGACTATGCACAGAAGGCAAGAAAAAACGGCATTCTTTCGATCGAGAGGGAGATAAGCAGTATAAGGTACGGCTTTATGAAGAGGGCGATGAGGTTGTTAATAGACGGGGTGGACCCGGTCCTTATCCGGAGTTCACTGGAGCAGGATATCAGGACGTTCGAGGAGGAACGGACAAGGGGGGCACGGGTCTTTGAAGCGGCAGGCGGTTTTGCTCCCACGATCGGGATTATAGGGGCTGTGCTTGGTCTTATTCATGTTATGGAAAACTTGAGTGACCCGGCCAAGCTCGGATCCGGTATAGCAGTTGCATTCGTAGCTACCGTATACGGAGTGGCGTCGGCCAATTTGTTATTTCTGCCGATAGCAAAAAAAATGCTGAACAGTACAAGGGAGGAGGTATCTCTGCGTGAGCTGATAACGGAAGGTGTAATGGGAATACAGTCAGGCCGAAATCCATTCTATTTAAGAGAACATCTTGTATCATTCATGAAGGGAAGACGCTGAGATGGCATTCCAGCGAAAAACAGGACGACCGGAAAGCCATGATAATGTTGAAAGGTGGATGGTATCTTATGCAGATTTTGTAACGCTCCTGTTCTGTTTTTTTACTGCAATGTATGCCATCAGTAATATTGATTCGAACAAGCTTGGAAAATTTGTGGATTCGATGCGGCTTGCATTTAACGCCTCGGGCGAGAGGGGCAATGCGATATCGGTTATTGAAGGCGTCCAGGTCATTCTGCCCGATGATGTGGAGCTTGAAGAAAATGTGAGAAGCTCTCTGAATAGCATAGATGAAGAGTCACTTAAGGCGATATCCGTATCCAGAGATGACCGTGGCGTAACGATTTCCGTATCCGATAAGCTGTTTTTTGAGTCTGCATCTGCTAAACTTAAGAATAATGCTACGGATACTCTCGATACTATCGCAGATGTACTGAAAACGATGCCAAACATGATACGTATTGAAGGGCATACGGACAATATACCGATGCACAGCGCCAGGTTTCCGTCTAACTGGGAACTGTCTGCTTCAAGAGCGATAAACGTAGCAAGGTATTTCATTGAAAAGCACGGGCTGGATCCCATGAGGCTGTCAACCATTGGATATGCGGAGTTCAGGCCTGTGGCATCCAATGATACTCCCGGCGGAAGGGCCAGGAACAGAAGGGTGGATATCGTCATTCTCAACGAACGTGAGGCAAAAAAGGAAGCTCAGTGAACAGGGAGAATATACTTAACTTCGGGAAGGAAAGCGAAGAAGAACTGAAGAAGAGTTCGCAGCTCTTTCAGATTATTCATAAGAGCCAGAAATGGTGGCAAAACATCATTGACGCAATAACCGATTACCTGTTTGTTGTCGATGAAGAATACAGAATTCTCAAGACGAACAAGGCCTTTGCCGGAATGTTCGGCAAGGAACCTGCAGATATTATTGCCCGGCCGTATTATACTCTTTTTGGTGAAGACGGGCCTCATGAATGGTGTGAGACCGGCAGCGATCGTGAGGGCATTGCTCCCAAATCGGTTGAGAGGAAAATCGGCAACAGCGTTTATCTCATCAGCAGCTTTCCAATCTTTTTCGACGAACGTGACGCTGTGGTCTACATCATGAAAGATATAACCGAGACAAGGAGGCTTAAGGATCAGGTCTATCACCTCGATAAACTCTCTTCACTTGGAACTCTGACTTCAGGAGTGGCGCACGAAATCAACAATCCTCTTACGGGAATCATAGGTTATACGGAAATGCTCCTGATGAAGGATACCGACGAGCAGATGAATAAATATCTGAAACAGATTTACGACTCCGCCATAAGATGCAAAAGGATCGTTGAGAACATGCTGACCTTTTCGAGACAGACGCAGTCGCAGAAGAGCCCGGAAGACATGAACGATCTCATCGATAAGACAGTGGAACTGCATGAATACTGGCTTAGAAACACTAATATAGAGATTGTCAGAAAATATGCCGAATCCCCTGTCACTTCGGTTGACAGACAGCAGCTGCAGCAGGTGATACTGAATCTGCTAATTAATGCCGAGCATGCCATAATTGATGCCGGCAGAAAGGGTAAAATAGAGTTTGAGACGAATGTAGATCGTGATCAGGGACTTATAGAGATCAGGATATCCGACAATGGAACAGGTATTCCTGACGAGATCAGATCGAAAATATTTGATCCGTTCTTTACGACAAAACCTGTTAATAAAGGGACAGGCTTAGGCCTTTCTATCGCTCATGGTATAATTGCGGAGCAGGGCGGTACTATAGAGGCGGACAGTACTCCAGGTGAGGGGACTACATTTACGATTAAGCTTCCGGTTAAAACCTGAACTGGAGGTTTTCACTCTCCCGGTGGTTTGATACCCTGAAAGACCGGGCTCCATCTGCCGCCTTTGCCGGTAACCGGATTTTGCAGTTCTTTTATTATTCCTTTACCTGCCGGAGGCGCAGTATCCGTTTTAGCATGTGAGGGAGATTCTTTCCGGGTGGGCCTGCCGCGTCCTGCGGATTTTTTAGAAACTTCCCCGGAAAATACTTTCCATGTCTGCCGGTTCATAAGATCCCCAACCGCTTTCCCGGTCCGCTTGTCCAATGTTGTACCTGGAAAGTCTATGCTCAGATTTTCAGCTCCGGTTGGAATGATTCTTTCAGTACCCTTGTTAATATCTGCCGGTGCTGCGTTTCTTTTTGGTATTTGCAGAGTGATGCTTATTCTCCTGTTTCGCGGATCACGGGGGTTTTCCTTAATGAGCGGGTCGGTATCCGCATAACCTGCAACACGCGCTATACGTTTGCTGTCGAGACCGTTCGCTTCGAGTTCCCTCCGTGCCGAGGAAGCTCTTTCAGTTGAAAGCTCCCAGTTACTGTAACTTCTGCCTGAATAAGGTACGGCATCGGTGTGGCCTTCAATCACTACTTTGTTCGTTAGAGGCTTGATGTTATTAGCTACAATTTTTAATATTTCCTTGGCCTTTGGAGTCATCGTATTTTTGCCCTTTTCAAACATCAGACTGCCTTTTTTATCCATCAGCTGAATCCTGACGCCTTCTTCCGTAATATCAATCTTGACCTGGTCTTTCAGATCGCCGAGCTTGTCAGCGATTCCCTTTTCAAGAGACAGTTGCAGCTTCTCAGGATTTATTTCATTCAGTGTTGTCTCATCAGGCATCTCCTTGAATGCTTTCTGGTTGGTCGGGCCCGCCTCGTTGAACATGGCGCTGGATTTTTCCATAATCGAAGTCCCCCCTGTGTTGAAGAGACTGAACTCCTTGAAATATGAAGATATGCGGGCCCGTTTTTCAGGGGATGACATCGTCACCAGCCACAGGAGCAGAAAAAAGGCCATCATGGCGGTTACGAAGTCGGCGTATGCCACCTTCCAAGAGCCTCCGTGGTGACCACCGTGGCCTCCTTTTTTCACCTTCTTGATTATGATAGATTTATTACTGCTCACTATCTGAGGGACTCCTCGAGCTCGTTGAAAGTTGGTTTTGCAGCCCCCGGGATAGCGCGTCTGCCGAACTCGACGGCGATCTGGGGAGCCGCGCCGCCGACAAATGAAACAATAGCTGTTTTTATTACATTAAAAAGGACCATGTCTTCGTTAGCGGTATATTCAAGGTTTTTCCCCATCGGTCCAACGAACCCGTAGCACATTAGCACGCCGAGGAATGTTCCGACAAGAGCTGCTCCGATACTGTGGCCAAGGACCTCGGGCGGTTCGGATATCTTGCCCATCGTCAGAACAACACCGAGAACGGCGGCTACAATTCCGAGCCCGGGAAGGGCATCTGCCACAGTGGTTATGGCACCTGATGGAATCATAGCCTCGTTATGGTGCGTTTCGCTTTCAATATCCATAATGTTTTCGAGGTCGAAGGGCGAAATATTGGCAGAAATAATGACTTTCAGGTTGTCACAAATGAAATGTAATGCATGATGATTGCTGAGAACACTCTTGTACTTCTGGAATATAGGGCTCTCCTCAGGTTTTTCTATATCATTTTCTATAGCGATGAGCCCTTCCTTTCTCATCTTGTTGAATATGTTGTAAAGAAGTGAGAGTATCTCAAGGTAGTCTTTTTTGGAATAACTCCTTGCGCTTACTATCCTTCCGAGGTTTTTGAGGACGTTTGAAAGTACCTTCGGTGGTGAGGATATTATAAGACCACCTATGGCTGCACCAAATATAATAACCACTTCGGCAGGCTGAAACAGAACATTAAAATTGCCTTCTTCCATTGAGTAACCGCCGAGGACGGCTCCCAGTACAACAACTATGCCGACTATGGTCAACATTGCTATTTTATTGCCACGTTATTAAATTTTGCCATCCGGTTCTCTACGAATGCCTTCCACAGGCCAAGTCAGAATCAGCTATTTTTTTATCGGATTTAGTCCCTGAGACCTTTAAAGCGGGAAGGGGACGGCGGTAGGCAGTAAGCGGTAGGCGGTAAGCAGTAAGCAGTAGGCAGTAAGCAGTAGGGGGATGATTGCCTGCTTGATTAAAGAACCTGTATTCATTATCTTAGTAAGAAACCCTGGAGGTGAGTCTGATTATGGAATGCAAGATGGAAAACAACAATCCCCATTGTAACTGTACCTATGAACCATGCAGCAGAAAGGGGAAATGCTGCGATTGTCTCCATTATCACAGAAAGAACGACGAGCTGCCGGCATGTTTTTTTACTGCCGAGCAGGAAAGGACATACAACCGTTCGATCAGTTTTTTTATGAGCTGCAGGTGACTGGTCAGACATTCAATAAGTATGAGAGCTTCTTTTGCAGCTTCTGTTATTTTTTTATTTGAAATGGTCGTATGAGAAAAAGGGGATCCCCTTTTTCTACCGAATGCTCGTTACTTTTGAAGATTTTCACTATAGTTCCCGAGAAATCAGACCGGATTTCATTCATGTATTTCATTGCTTCAATAATGCATAGAATCTGCCCCGCCCTTACATGGCACCCCTCAGATGCAAAAGGCTTTGTGCCGGGTGAAGACCTGTCATAGAAAATACCTGCCAGAGGGGCTGTGATTACTTTGTCTTTGTCACCACGATCATCTGCGGAATAACTGCCGGAATCCTGGGATGAACTGAATTGGTGTAATGCGTTTTTTTTGGCAAAGACTTCCTTTATCCTGCCGGCAATATTATGTCCCAGTGCAAAACCTCTTTTTCTAAAGTTTCCCATAAATACAGTATCGTTACAAAACCAGGTTATTATCCCTTATAAATTATTTCCAGTCAAAGTACCTGATGTGAGTAATTTCCGGCAGCAGTCTGCCGTGGTCCCGAGCCGTTAAATCAATCAGACGGATTTCCTGATGTGCGACGCCTTTTATGTATGCAATATATTGTCCTCCCGGGGCACGGACAGGAATTCTGTTAGCCCACCGGTCCGAGAGAATTATTCGTTCATTGCCGCTCATAAGATCAATCTCCACCAGAGCCCAGGGAGCAAAGGCACTCTCTATATCCGTAGCATAGTAGGTATCCTTCATGAAACGTTCAAAGTAAACTTTGCCTTTGCTGCCGGAAGGATCATGATCGGAAACACCCGGCCTGAAGGTGAGCTGACGCACATCGGTTCCATCTTCATTCATTACCGCAATCCTGAGCTGGGGGCTTCTGCTGAATCGGTTGGTATTGAAGATGATTCGGCCGTCCGGAAGATAGTCGGGATCTCCGTCACTGAACGGTGCCGGAGTCAGGTTGTTAAGTTCAATACCGTCTTCCGACATAACGATGGTAGAAATACGGCCCGGTTCTCTTGATGATGCATAAACTATGCGCCTGTCGTCCGGAGACCATCCCGGATGGGCGTCAAAAATATTGTTGTCTGTCAGTCTGACAAGATGTGATCCATCGATATCTATTCTGTATATTTCATATGAATCGTAGTTTTTCATCTCTGTTGTACCGTGAAATACTATTTTGGAGCGGTCGTGCGACAGGGAAACGCTGTCCTTGAAGAGCCCGGGAAGATGAGTAACACGGCGTACGTCCCCTGATGAGGGACTAAATGTATAAATTTCGCCTACAGGTACTTCATGGTCACTGACGAATACAATCAGGCCGGGAAGGTTTTTGGGTATGCCGGCATGGATATATCCGCAGCCAGGCTCAACCGGAAGAACCGGCCAACTGGAGCTGTCTCTTTCTGCAGGCCTAATGGCCCCCAGAAATCCTGATGATCTGATGTAACGGACATGATCAAAGATAAGGATGTTGTAACGGGTTGCGTGTGTAATTTTTGCATCCTGTCCTGCAGAGTCCGGAATCACAGGGAGGAGAAATTCTGCCTGATAGATTTTTTTCTCAGGATAATACTTCAGCTTGCCATAACCGTTCCCGATAGTATCAGCTTCATACTTGGATGCCTTATTATGCTGATCTACATACAGGGATCCCCCTTCTGTTGCAGAAAGCAGGAGTCTTGCGTCCTCCCCCTCAGCAATGTTACCGTTTCCATCATCGTCAAACTGGATCTGAACGCCGTCATAATCGACCGGACCATCTTTTAAGGTATAGATATTATTCAATGTGTCGTCATGCCACTCAACCGCGATATATAGATTAAGGTCATCGGCCAGAAAAGCCCATCGAACACGGGTTTTCTTTGATTTCTTACCCTTACCGAGTGAATCCACCATTAACACGTCGGCGGCATCAACATTCCTGAAAGCGGAAAAATCTACCTTACCGTCAATCGGAAAGTAATGCTCAAGGCCATATATTTTCTGGGGAAACTTTGTTTTAACCACGCTGCATGAGGATGCCAGTAATGCTGACACGCAAAGCATGATGACCCACAGTACAGATCGCTTCGTCATTAATTATACATTAACATTTCTGTCCAAAATATCGTGAGCCTGCAGGTTGAATCCCTCTGAAAATAAAGGTATCTAACTTGCTATAATAAAATTGTTCCGGAAATTATTTTTTGAGTCTGTGTTATGGAGATTGATAAACATAACATGCAATGGAATTGAAAGCGGGAAGGTGTCTTTTGATCGACCTATGAGAATAATTAATGAATTGATCGGGTTTGTTGCTGATTTGTACATCAACAGATATCAAATATGGAGCTTGGCAATGAGGGACCTGAAGTCCCGGGTTGCGGGTTCATTCCTCGGCATCTTCTGGGTATTTTTTCAGCCCTTTGTCACTATCGTTATATTCTGGTTTGTTTTTGAGATAGGTTTCAAGTCCCGTCCGGTAGAAAACTTCCCCTTTATCCTCTGGCTTTCGTGTGGCATGTTTCCCTGGTTTTTTTTCGCAGAAGCCCTGATTACATCTACGAACTCCATCACCGAGAACTCATATCTTGTGAAACAGGTAGCTTTCAGGGTTAGCATGCTTCCGATAGTAAAGATTCTGTCGTCTCTGATAATCCATTTCTTTTTCATAGTGATTCTTTTTATTATGTTCATGTTATATGGATATTATCCGGATGCATACAGTCTTCAACTGTTTTATTATCTGGCGGCAATGATCATCTTGCTCACGGGGCTGTCATGGATCACATCCTCTACGGTTCTTTTTTTCAGGGACATCGGGCAATTCATTCAGGCAATACTTCAGTTTCTGTTCTGGGGTACGCCCATTTTCTGGTCGTTGAATATAATACCTGAGCAATATCATACTGTACTGAAAATGAATCCACTTTATTATATTGCTAACGGATACAGAGAATCGCTTGTGAGCAAGGTCTGGATATGGGAGCATCCCGTTCTGACAGTCTACTTCTGGACCGTTACAGTGAGCCTGTTTTTTCTTGGTGCTGCTTTTTTCAAGAAACTCAGGCCGCATTTTGGGGATGTTGTCTGAGTTATGAGTGATATTGCCATAAAGGTTGAAAATCTTTCAAAGATATATAAGTTATATGACCGGCCGCAGGACAGATTCAAAGAGACATTTCATCCTTTCCGTAAAAAATATCATCATGACTTTTATGCACTTAAAAATATTTCCTTCGAGGTTAGGAAGGGTGAGACGCTGGGAATTATCGGAAAGAACGGTGCGGGAAAATCGACATTATTACAGATAATCTACAATGTCGTCTCCCCAAGCAGCGGGAGCATCGAGGTCAACGGTAAGGTATCTGCATTGCTTGAACTCGGCGCCGGATTCAATCCTGAATTTACAGGGATAGAAAATATATTCTACAATGCCTCAATCATGGGGTATACAAAGGCTGAGATTGAGGATAAGCTTGATGAAATTCTAGCGTTTGCAGATATCGGGGAGTTTGCCGGCCAGCCAATGAAGACGTACTCAACGGGGATGTTTGTCCGCCTCGCTTTTTCAGTCGCTACAACTGTAGAACCAGACATTCTTATACTTGATGAAGCACTGTCTGTGGGAGACTTTTTTTTTCAGGCCAAGTGTGTTGACAGGATCAGAAGCATGATCGACCAGCAGGGAACTACGCTTCTGTTTGTAAGTCATGATCTTATGACTGTCAAGAGTATTTGCAAAAAGTGCATTCTCCTTGACAACGGGATCATTGCCGAGCACGGAGACAGCAACGATGTTGTTGACAAGTATTATGCGATGAAAATCGAAAGCGAACAGAATATAAGCGCCGATGACCTGAACAGATCAATAAACAAGGCCGCCAATAGAGACGAGAATATGTCTGATAAGGAGTATGACATTTTTAAAGAAAATCAATTATTCCTGCAGACCGCATCGTATCAGAGAATACAGAATGGCAAGGCCGAGATAGTAAATGTTCAGCTTCTTAACGACAAGGAGGAGATGGTATTTGCAGTAGAATATGAGCAGGATGTGGTTCTCAGGATTGCAATAGAAATTCATGAAGATATTCCTGAGTTGGTTCATGGATATGCGATACG
>CAZZGC010000003.1:0-25814 GCA_964653915.1 uncultured Thermodesulfovibrio sp. | reverse complement strand
GATCTTGCTTTATGCCTGGAGTGGGTTGAAGAGCTTAAAGGCAGCAAGTACAATTTTGCCTTTCTTTGTGATGCCGCTATTGCAGAGTTTATACCAGCCTCGTATCGCATATATAATTTTAATCCTGAAATGGATGTGCTGAAAGAAGTACATCGTATAGCTCTTGAATATTTTCCCGATGCCATTGTCTATGCTTCCGGGAACGGATGGGACCTGAGAGGATGCGCTAACGGGAGTGGCTATGAAATGCTGGATGACGATATAATTGCGCTTAACATCCCTTTACTTGCTTTTGATACCAAGGAAGGCTATCAAAAGAGTTATCTTGAAGAATATGTTGATCATCCGTTTTTCGGGACACAAAAAATCAAATCGCCTCCTATAGACGACCGTTTCATTGCGTTGAGAAACAGTCCCAACCTGCCCGAGAAATCAAATGTGAGATATTATAAGATTGCTAGCAGATTCCGGAAACCGGGCAGGGAACAAATACAGGATCTGTTGAGTAAAACAGGCCTGGATGCAGCACGAAAGATTATATTGTTTCCGGTACCTCACGGAAACTTCAGAGTGATCGATAAGCTTTTTTCCGACTATTATAATCATCTTGCGGGATTGTTTGATTCCTGTTCTTCCATGCCTGTTCAGTTTGCTGTAGTTTCTGATAATTTAATCGAGGCCTTTAATGGTTGCGGTAATGTGATTCAGATACGTAATCTTCCGTTTCACAGGTTTAACCTGCTGCTTAAGTCGAGCGACCTGATTCTGAGTGATACTTTGTGGTCAACGAGTATATTTCTGGCCGGTTGCTGCGGCATTCCATCAGTGTTGCTTTGCAATAGCAGAGCGTCGGTCCAGGAGAAGAGTACGAATGATGAAAAAATACGCTGGGACAGTTTTGTGGATGAACTCGATCTTGAGGCCGGTCAGTCTTCTGAAATAAAGAGGCTTGTAGACCGGCACAAGAGATATTTTAAAGAACTGTGCATGGTCCCTGCTTTGAGTTCAGACATTTCGCCTATTGATCATGTTCGGGCATACGTCCATTCAAGCCCGGGAGCTGAACCAGATGAAGTTATCTTCCGGCTTCTGGATTTTTTGAAAGCGGAAAAGGCTGACGATGCAGGACTGACATATTTTCAAAAAATAGACAGGCATCAATCGGACACTATAAATGAAATCTTTGATTCTCTGAGCGATGCTCAGAGAACTGCTCTCCACGCAATGAACATCCAGAGTCTGATGGATATCGATACGGGCTATGACCCTTTCGAGGAAATTCTTGATATTAATGGCAGGAACAATGGAGTTGTGAAAGCCAGCTTCAGACCTGGAACCCTTTATCCTTACAAGATATTTCCATATGGCATGATGGATATCGCCAATTACCTGATCGAGCGCTATCATTTCGGGCAATGCCTGACGGAGATAGACGTTTTTAACCCGGTTGCTTTCACGACTACTATCCATGATATCTTGTTCGATGAGAGTATCAAGAGAGAACTTGAGAAAAAGTACCTGGAGTTTCAGGCAAGATACGACAAGCTTCCCCGTCCACGGGAAATTCTTGATGAACTATTGAAGTGAAGAAGTATGAACATAAATTTCTGTTTATGGAATATAGTATTTTTTCATGATGCTGAACAGAAAGTCATAGAATGCTCCCGGCAGAGCCGAGAAAGTGACTCTGCATGCAGACATGCCGAGGAATTTCCTTATTAGCAGAGGCATGCGTCTGAAACGTGGCTGTTGCGCAAGCAGAATCAGAAATGTCTCATAATTCCTCTGATATTTAATGTCAGTCAGATGAAAAAAGAATGACCTGAATGTTTTATCACTGAAGGGTTCTATCAGACCGTCTGATAGCGCTTTGTTATAGATTACCGTTCCCGGGAAAAATGACAGGACATAGAGCCGGACATTAACCGCAGGATCCAGTTCACTGATGTACTTATATGTTTCTGTGAGGTCATCACGTGTTTCATAGGGGTTGTCTATGATGAAATCAAGTATAAGTTGAACTTCATCGTGTTTGCCGAGTTCCAGAATCTGCTTTGCGGCTTCTTTTGTTTTGCTCAACTTGATGGGCCTCTTGTAAACTTCCTTGAGCGTACGCTGGCTTCCACTCTGGACACCCATATCGACAACGCGTAAGCCGGCATCGATAAGAGTTTTATATTTTTCTTCCCTGAATGAAATGGCTGAAGCAGCAATGAAAAAGGGCATACCGATTTCTGCCCTGTACCTCTCTGCAAAGTTTTCGATTTCGTTTGCTGGGCGGGCCATAAAATCATCATCAGCCAATCCTATCAGTTCAAAGAAATCCAAACGCTCCAGTATAAACCGGAGTTCTCCGATGAAATGGTTAACACTTCGGAACCTGATCCTGTTTTTGCCATATATGGAAAAATACCGGTGATTATTACAGTATGTACATAAAAAAGGACATCCACGGGATGTAAGCACCCAGAGTGTGCGATGCATTCCCGGATTGACCAAATACTTAAGCAATTTGTTTGCATCCATCTGCCCCAGGTCCTTGTCAAGATAAAACCAGGAGTCAAAGTCAAAATCAGGATAAGGGAGACTGTCGAGATTATCATTGGGCGGGATCGCAGGATTTTTGACGATTTCGCCGTTTATGTTAAATGCCATATTAGGGGTAGTTTCATAGCTGTGACCAGAAGCAATATTGTCGGCGAGTTGAGAAACTGTCTGATCTCCCTCGGCGTAGCAGATACCATCTGCATACTGCAAGCTTAGTTCCGGCGCAGAAATGCAGTGAGGCCCCCCCCATATGACATTGAGTCCCGGATATTTTCTGTGAATGTAATTAGTGACTTCTGCAGCCCTTGATGCGAACAGGCTGTAAACTGACATCATAACGATATCTGATTTCTCAAAAATGAAGCGGGCACCTTCCAGCTCGGACTCTTTATATCTTTCCCCCCGATTCTTAACAAGATTGATACTGTTAACCAAATGGCCGGATTCTTTCAGTATGGAGGGAATAAGTCGGGAGCCGTCATTGCTCCATGTATTAGATGTATCTATAAACGCTATTGAAAGTTTTTTGTTTTTCATAAATCCCCCCCTAACACGGCTGAATCGTCAGAGCCTTGCCAGATTTTTATCATCACACGAAATGAAAAGATGTTTATGCTTTTGCCAACGCCTCATAAAGTAATCGTAGTTTACCGAATGGCTGTTATTCCGGGCAAAATTGTAATGCTTCACAGCAACTTCTCCTACATATGCGCAACGAAAGCCTCTCGATCTGGCCTTCAGACAGAAGTCGACGTCCTCGTGCTGACTGCCGACATAGTTTTCATCAAAGCCCCCGACAGAACTGAACACTTCACGTTTGACAATAAAGAATGTAGAGGGTAGCCATGGAACTATGGAGGAATAATCATATTTGCCGGTGTCTTTTTCACCGAGGCCGCTGGGATTAGGCATCAGTTGATCGTTGAAATAGGGATCGGCGCAGAAAATCATACCGTCTTCAGTAATGATTTTGGGCCCTATCAGGTCAACATCCATGGTGTGCATCTTTTCAAGGAGGACATCGAAGACTTCTTCCGATATGATTTCTACGTCATCGTCAAGAAAGCATATGTATGGTTTTGATGAACGACGCACACCTTCATTTCTGTTGGCAGCACTGCTCTGTCTCTTCTCTATAACAATAATAGAGCTATCGGGGATGCCCGCTTTTCTTAATGACCGGAGGCATCCCTCGAGCCGTTTCCTTGCAAAGCCGGGTGATTTTCTGAACAGACGCATCCAGAGATTTGATTTAATGCGGCTTGACCTTCCGCGTTTTTTTTCCCACCAGTTGAGCAGACGGGAAAAATAGTATGACCTGTTGATGAGGTCCAGGTTATTAATGTTTTTTCTCCATACGTGGAGCATGAAGACGTTTTCTGAAGCGCCATCGGGAATGAATATAATTTCAAGGCTGCTGCAGTCTCTGGATGTGCTGCTTTCTTTATCAAAATTCAGTGACAGAAACTCGCATGCAAGGCTGGCATTCTTCAAGAGATGGCTTGCTGTTACTACTGGAGAATGGAACTTGTCGTCTGAATAAAACGAAACTCTTACCGTACCACTCACAGGTCCGGTGGATGAACAAACGAGCTCTATCCGGTCCGGAGTGGGAAGAGGGTCATCAAACGTCTGGCGAAAAGTCATTTTTTCTGCAGACTGTGGCATACCGTCAAATACGAATACATCACCGGTTGTGTCCTGGGAAGGTCTGCTGTATATGTATGACAGTTCTTCTTCATTTGATTCCCAGAAAGGAACCACTATGTCCACCATATTTCTTGAAGGTGCGACTGTAGGTTGTTTGATATACTCAAAAGGCTGTTTGCTATTGACTCGCTTAAGGGGTAGATTGCGGCGTTCAATCGTTTTGTCGGCAAGCCGCTGCCACATATCAATTGCTGCGGGGTCCCCAAGCTTGTTGCTGGTTCGTTCCGGATTGATTCTGTAGTAATACAGACAGTCTTCAATCAGTTCGATTTCTGCGTGCTCCTCAATCTTCAGAAAAATGTCACAGTCTTCCCCCGCATACATATATTCCCGGAATCCATCCCAGCCCGCAGTTTTTTCATAGACGGTTCTTCTGATAATGTACGGGTGAGCCTGGTTAAACAGGTCAGTAGTCATTCCGCGAAAATAGCGACGGGGTTCAAAAGGAAACCATTCAGGCATATCTATCAATTTGCCGTTTTCATCGATATAACCCCTGCGCGACCGAACGATACCGCTCCACGGCATTGCCTTTGCGGCCGCGAGAAGCTTCTCGACAGCGTCGGGGGTGATTATGTCATCATCATCTACAGGCAGAATGAAATCACTGCTGGAATGATCCGTAAGAAACCGGCGTGCATTGGCTATCCCCATACGCTTTTGAAAATAAACTTTGATTCTCGGGTCGTTCCTTGCTTCTATCTCCTTCAGAATTTTTTTCGATAATTCATCCCCCTCATCCCACAGTAAATATAATCTCCAGTCGGACGAAGTCTGGGAAACAACAGAATCAATACATGGTTTTAACCATTGCCCCTTAATAACGGGGATTTCTATGGATACAATCATTCAGCCGGAATCCTTTTGCTCTAAAAAATTAAGTATGCATTTGCGGATAATCTCAAGGCCTCTTATGAACTCATTTTCACTAATAGTCAATGGAGGGGAGATCCTCAGATTATAATTTGTATGAGATGTAATTACGCCATTTTTCAAGATATCGATATAGATATCGGTCATCCTGTTGAAAGAGCTGTCTTCAAAACCGATACGGAGAAGGCCTCCCATGCCATCAAACCTTATGCCGCGATCATAGAAATCGGTGCCGGAAAAGAAAGTTGAAAAAATATTCTCTAGCCGGCTTGCAGCTTCATTCAGATTATGGTTCTTCATGTAATCGATTACACCACATGCAGCTGCACACGCAAGGCTGTTGCCTGCAAATGTGCTACCCGGAAGAGCAAACTTCAGATTCTCAGCAACAGTCCCTGAACAGGCGACCCCCGATATCGGGTATCCATTGCCTACCCCCTTGCCAAATACTAATATGTCCGGCTTCATGTCGTCAAGACACGAAACAAACCAGCCGCGGCAGCGGTTGAAGCCTGTAAGGATTTCATCAGCTATCATGATAATGCCATGGTCGTCGCAAAATTTTCGTAAAATGCTAATAAAACCGCTGTTGAGTCTGCGGGGGCCCGAATAGCCGACTACGGGCTCAAAAATAACGGCTGCCACATCATTGTTTTCGTCAGCGGCTTCCAGCATGGTCTCAATATCGGCAATGTCGCCGCTGCCGTCATCATCTATGACCGTCCTGTATGATTCAGGCACAGGCCCGTAGCATTCCGGATACGACCTGGTAAGATACATTGTTCCCTGAGATTTACCATGATAGTGATCCTTGAATGATATAACATTAAATTTCCCGGTACTCGCTCGTGCAAGCCTTATGGCCTGTTCAATGGCCTCAGCCCCGGTACTGTAAAGCGTTACTACTTCAAGTCCATCCGGAAGGACCGAATTTATTTTTGAAATGGCCTCTATCTGCCTTTCTGTGGGAAAGAAGGAAGAGGCCCAGATCGTGTTGACCTGCCTGATTATCTCATTGTTAATCGACTGATTATTATGGCCGCAGCTTACCGTGCCCATCGCTGCAAAAAAATCGAGATACCGATTTCCCCTGTCATCTTCAATAAAGCATCCTTCCGCGGTCCTGAAAATAACAGGATATTTCAGGTAGTGTTCCGGCCTGAAAAAAATCATTTTATTCATCATCAAACCTCATGGATTCATTTCTTTGAATGTTAAAAATATCGATCCACTTTCGCCCCTTTTTAGAGAGGCGCTGTTCTAATACGCTGAACTGAACTGCTGTTGTTCTGTAAAGCGTTTCATTTGGTTTCCCATACTCGGGATCGTATTCCACGATCTCTGAACCTACGAATTTGCCGAAAAAACTATTAGGTACTTCATTAAGGGGATGTGCGTTTGCAAATAGTGTCTTGATTCCGATTATCGAGAATATGATTTTCATAAAGGTTACACCAAGTTTTATTCCGGTCCCTGGATGGACCCGAGTTCTATCGCCGATGACGATGCCGAATTCAGCGGTTCTCTTTATATCATTAACTTTAAATAACTGACAATATCCGAATGGCTCCTGTTCCGAGGTTATCCTGCTTGCCATGAAATGCAGGCTGTGCGGATCGGACCTGTATTTCTCGTACCACTGCATCTGCTCTTCCATACTGCCTGGTGCTTTGGAAGTCAGGTAAAGGCTTGTTATGCGGTCTGTTCTCCAGATATAGAGTGTTCTAATGTCCCCTTCATTAATCGGCCGAAGCTTAAAAAGAGAGTTATAATAACATCCTGTCGAGGATTTCAGGTTAGCCAAATTATGCAACTCATTACCATGCACCGGCATATCAGACATGAAGTACGTGTTAAACAAGGTTAAAAAAATGTCTCGTATTTAATGACTTTGGCTTTATCGCTCCATTTACGCCTCAGACCCTCAGGTACGAACTCCAGCAGTTTATTGAGACATACTGCCGGATTTTCAAAAATCGGATCTTCCAGCATCTCAAGAAATTCACCATGGTCGGGATGCCCCGGATCCTGAACAGCAATTTCCCTGAAATGGTCATCGGAATGGGTACCCCAGTTTTCGATACATTGAAACTCGATCAGGTCACACTTCAGTTTCAACCCCAACTGAATGAATTGTTTCATTTCCCGGAAATTATTGGCCTGCACGACGAAATTGATGAAGAACAGTTTGATTTTGTTTTCCTTTCTCAATTTGCTGATGAATTCAAGATTTTCCAACAGCTTGCTGAAACTGCCTCCGCGGTTCAACTTGTACGTTTCTTCAGATGCTGCGTCTATCGAAACACTGATCCAGTCAATAGCGTCATGGCTTGCCGAAATCTTTTCCCAGTTTTCAGGGGTAAGAAGCAGGCCGTTTGTCTGTATCTTGAATTTCACATCAGGATATTGCCGGCTGTCAAAATTTTGCAGCATATCAAGGTAAAGGCGGCTGGCAAAAGGGTCTCCGTTGCCGGCAATAATAAACCGCTTTACATCTTTGAGATGCTCTTGAAATATGCTTTCATGAATCCTGCGGCTTTTCTTGTTGTTACCGCTTTCAAGATATCGACTGTTTCTGCAGTAAGGGCATGCGAGATTACAGGTTCTGTCATAAGCAAGGTTGATGATTTTTGGTGAAGAATCGGTCGATGTGAGATATGATTCAGCAGCGCTTACGGCATCATTGTTGGCTGAAGGCGGTATGCCGGTTCTTTTGACCGATAGGTATTCACATGCATCATGATCACAGTATTTGAACGTCCCGGAGAGAATAGACCGCCTAACGGAAAGAGCCATCTTTGAGTGCCAGATTTCCTTTAACGATGTATCCCGGAGATTGCCTATGCTGAGCCTGAATTTCGATGGGCAGCAGGGATATACATCTCCGGAGTCATCTATATAGGCAAACTCGAAGGGAATGGAGCAGAAGATACCTGCATTTTCTACTTTTCTGTTTTTTTCCATCTGGGCCCGGACTCTTTCATCTAGCGGGATATATCCGGTATCAATATCCAGCATACTCTGGATATTAAGTTCGGCAAATTTTTTTAACTGGTTTTCGCTGAGCAGTCTTGTAATTTCATCTTTCGTGACAAGATCATGCGCCTGTATGACTTTCAGGTATATAAGATCGGTACCGATTTTGCTGTTCTCCGACAAGTACCGGATTAGCCTGTTTTCAAGGACCCCGGAATCCAGCGATGGGTCCCTCAGCTTCAAGTCTGCTATATATTCGATCGGGGAAGGATTGCACTCATCTGTTTCAAACTCACACTCATCTGCAAACTTTTCCTTGAGACGGTTCAGGAGGTACCTGACAATAATCTTCTGTTCGCTGTCAAGAGAGAGTTCTGAACTGAAAGTTTCCCAGTTGATATTCATGAATATAGTCTATCAGAATTCACAGATTCCGGATCCCGGGGGGCAAAATAGCACTTGCCGCAGATCTCGCTCATTTCATTTTGGCTGTACATCAGTAATTTATCGGTGTGCAGCTGAGTTATGGTTCTGTCTTTCAGGTTTCCTATCCGTTTACTGCCCCTGTAATCCAGTGCGCAGAGCAGCATATCTCCATCAACCGAAATAAAGTCGAGGGACCTGGCAATCTTGCATATTCCGATTGAATTTTGCACATGCTGGAATACATCGACTATAACCATATCGTCGTTCGCATATGATTCTCTTACAGACGAGATGTCCGCATCCACCAGTTCATATCCCAAAAGTCCGCCCCTGTTGTTGACGGGATGAATCCAGATATTTGAGATACCCTTTATCCTCCACTGGTCAACAAAGTCGAAAACTTCGTGGCTATTGAGGCTGCAGTATACAAAACTTACATTAACACTTACGGGAAGCCGGTGCTCAGAAACATATTCGAGAATTTCAAAAAGGTTTTCCTTGATACGGGAAAAGTTGTTCATTTTCATCACCTTACGGTGAATTTCCGCCGAAGAGGCATTGAGACTGAAATTGAATTCGGTAATTCCGCTTTCAAAAAGCTTCCTGAACTTTACAAGATCCATAAGGGCACCGTTTGTGGTGATGGAAACTGTAGCTCCGACATCATGAAGTTTACGGGCTATGGTATCAAGCCGGGGATTAAGAGTTGACTCTCCTATGCCGCACAGTATGACGCGGCTGCCCGGGTCTTCGTTTTTCAACTGATCTGAAAGAGTATCGATAAGATCCATCGGAATGAATCTGTTTTTCCTGTTTATGCTGTCTCTCGGGCAGAATGCGCATGAAGAGTTGCATAGAGATGTTATTTCCAGGTCAATCAGTACATCACGTCGGTCACCGATCGTCTGATAATCGAAAAATCTTGTTGGTGCAATGACTTCGCTGCTGTTATTGATATTTTTGTAACGAGCCGCTGCCTTAATGAATTTCCCGTCCTTCCAGAAATTTATACCACGATACTTCCAGTCGTCCGGACTGTGTCTTTGAATGAGATTTTCCAGATGCTCAAGGCACTCGTCCAGGTTAAAAGAAAGAGTCTGATTCAGCGTGCTCATTCTTCTATAATAAAGTGGTTTGTCGATCAGATATGTTTTTAACCCTGCCCGGTCTATCTTGATGAAAATGTCAGAATCCTCACCTGCTTCGCCGAATGACTTGTCGCCTTCGAATCCTCCGAGGGATTCCAGAGTTTTTCTCTTTATGGCAAATGGCTGAGTTGCTTCAAAAAGATCGGCCGAGATACCATTTATGAGTATGCGCTGACGCGGTGGCAGATATAATTCCACGAGACCGAATAATTGTGCGCCCCCTCTGAATACAGAGACATCAGGGTACCGACTAATTGCGTCGGCAAAAACCCTGAGAGTGTCCGGGTGAAGCATGTCATCATCGTCGATAGTCATTATATAATCGCCCGTGGCTTTCTTTGCCAGGAGTCTTCTTGTCGGTCCGGTCCCCATATTATCCTGGATGGAATAACTGATTCTCCGGTCTCCGTCATATCTTTGCAGGATTGATTCAATGATTTTTCTTTCCTGCTCAGGAGGGCCGTCTACAATGATGATCAACTCCCAGGAATCAAAAGTTTGCTGCAGTATCGATACGATCATTTCTTCAAAAAAACGGGATTTGAAAGCAGGGCAGATAATGCTGAAGAGAGGTGTCTCATTGCCGGATATTTTCTTCCTGACTTTGCTGCCGGAAGACAGGGAACCATAATCTCCCACCGTTACAACTCTGAACTGAGGCGGGACATTGGATTTTTGTCCGCCGGTTCTCTGATTGTTACTGAAGAGTCTATAATCATCGGACAGGCCGGGAGAAATAGTAAGCAAAATATCACGCGCCCAGGACACAGGATCGATCTCTATATCAATAGCTTTTAGAAGAAGATTTTTTCTGGAATTCGACTGAGACCATGCGGCAAGTGCCATGAGAATAAATTCAAGCGTCTTATATCCACTATCAAGTACTCCGCTTTTTTCAAGATACGCTCTGTTTATAATGGAAAACCATGACGGCAGTACATTGATGCTACAGGAATGGCGTTTGAACCGGCTCACTGATAGTTTCCCGGCAGACCATCCATATACCGACTGAAGGGCTTTTGACTGAAGTGTTATTGCAGCCGTGTTGATGTTTGAAATAAGAAAATCATCAATTTTCTGAAGATCGAAATTGACTGATCTGACCTGGCTGTCCACAAAAATTATAAAAGGGGAATCGTCATTCCGGATTTCGTTTATCAGCTCGGTAATTGGGGTTGACAGTTCATAAGAAGATCCGTGGATGTCGCCAAGCAGTGATGCAACTGAATCCGTATCATCTGTCCCTGCGGCCTCATAAAAACCCCGTCGTACAAACTTCTTGTAAAGAGAGGTGCGGGTCATATTGGATACTCTCTCCCGGCCCAGTGCATTTTCTTTACAAGATCTCTGTGTTCCGGCAGATGCCCCCATCGGGATTCAAATATGTAATAGTTCTTCCATATCTGTTTCTCTTTTTCATGAGTGGGTCTGGACTGATATGAACCCTGACCTCTGTGAAACACGAAGCAGTTTTCGTTCACCGCAAGTTTGAAGCCCATATCTCTGATGGAGCAGCAGAGATCAAGATCTTCAAAATAGCCGTGATCATATTTCCCATGGAAGTACCCCGCTTCTTTAAACACCTTCGTATCAATAGCAAGACAGTTGGCACTCAGATAAGGGACCTCGGTAACACCGCGGGAAAACCACCTTAGAAAAAATCTACGTTTTTTCAGAAGAGGATTGAACAAGTTTATCACAGACTGGTGATCGAGATCATCAAGGCAGTCCCGAATATATAGCCTTTTTCTGAACTGGTAGAGATCAGTCGGATGATTTGATACAGGAGCAACAGCACGGATAGACGGGTTCTTTAGCATTACCCCGGTCAGTTTGTCGGCAAAGAACGGAGTGACAACAGTATCGCTGTTAAGAAGGATGACATAGCGGCTGTGAGATTTCCGCACTCCCGTGAGTACACTTTCCCTGTAGCCTCTGTTTGTGTCATGCGAGATTATTTCCGTATCAAGATCGAGTTCCGAGCAGAGTTTTTCGATTGCAAGCAGCTCTCCGGCTTCAGAGCAGTCATTTACAATAAATATTCGCCCCTTATTGTATCCGGAGTCATTGACTGATCTTAAGCACCGGCAGAGTAGGCGTTGCTGATTAAAAAACGGCAAAACTATATCTGCAGTTACAGACGCTTCATCAGTAAACCGACCTGAATCATTCATCATCGCCTATGCTGATTGTAAGGACAATTGAGTTAACGGAATATATAAATCATTATAACAGAATATTATCATTCGCTAAAATATTCACCTTATCCGGGTACTGTCCAATATAATATTTATTTCGGTCAGCAATAAAATGAAGTCAGCAGCCTGAACCCTCATAAACATGGATTAGAGCAGTCAGTTGAGGTATCCGGTACCAGGCAGTTTTGATGACTTCAATGATGTTAATATATAAGTACTGCTAGTTAACTTATCGGTTGAATTGCGTAGTTTCTTGACAGAACGGCCAATAAGGGCTAATGGGGGAAGCGATGCAATGAATATTCATAAGGATTCTTTTTTAAAACCTGATGAACTTGGGTCAAGGGTTCCGCCGTACCGGCCTACATTTAATTATGATGGAGAATATATTGACGAAGCTCACAGATATTTTTCGTCGTGTCCCCTGCAAGACGGCGCATTGATCCGTATGAAGATAAAGAGAAGCCTGAAATCAGTAGCTGGAGATTATCTCAGGAGAGGCAGCCCATTTAAAGCAATGCTTTCGCAGATTGCGAGTTATATAAAAAGCGGAAGCCCTTTTGTTGTAGGCTGGCTCATCAGAGAGGATGCACTGAAGCTTTATGAACTTGCCTATTTTGTCAAAGGAGATATCCTGGAACTCGGGGCATATCACGGACTCAGTTCATGCATAATGTCAATGGCAAATGCCAACTCGCCGGCAAAGAAACACATATATAGTGTAGATATCCATCCTTCCTGCATTGAAAAGACCCGTCTGAATCTGGAGGCAATGGGACTGGAAGAACACGTCACCGGTATTACCGATGATGCGGTCTCTGCGGTTAAGGAATTTGCAAAAAAGGGAATGAAATTCGAATTCGTCTTTATTGATCATTCTCACGAATATGACCCTGTTTATGGCGTTTGCCTGGAACTGAAAAAAATAGTCATGAGGGGAGGATTCTGTCTGTTTCATGACTTTAATGATGCCAGAAACAGCGATCCGGATGATACTGAGTATGACGTATACAGGGCTGTCACGGACGGGCTTTCTGAGGATGACTTTGAATTTTACGGTATTTATGGCAGCTCAGCATTATACAGGGCTAAGTAGATTTGTCCGTTGTGATCTGTGCCGTCTTTTTTAATATTGATTAATCGCTGGGTATGGGAGCAATTAGAAGTGTCGTCTGACTCACTGAAGTTCAGAAGGAGGAATTTACCTGGTATGGGAAAGATATGTACTGCCCGGTAGAGAGCAGAATTTACTTAAAGGCGAACGGAGAGGTTCCGTGCTGGTGTGCTTATGGGGAAAAAAAGATTCTCCATACCGCAACTGCAGGCACAGACTTTGTCGAAGATGTACTTGCTGGAGAAAGCTACGGTCATATAAGGGACGCTTTGAGCCGGAACAGGCAACCATGGCCTAAATACTGTACCCCTTGTTTTTTTCTTGAACCGGATGATCATTTCAGAAGCAAGTTCCTTGATCAGCAGCTTATTGATTCCATACAGATTGAGCCGTCATTTCTCTGTCAGCTCGACTGTATTGCCTGCAGCCCGCCCAGGAAGAAGAGAACCCGTGTTAAATCTCCCCCGCATATCATGCCCCTTGAGCTGTTTTCAAAACTTGTTGACGACCTTAAGAGGTCCGGAATTTTCGTGCGGTATTTCGAGTTTCAGGGCAGGGGGGAACCATTGATGAATAAGGATGTCTGGAAGATGGTAGCTTATGCGCGCAGGTTATACCCCGACAGCATTATATCATTGATGACAAACGGCAACTTCCCTTATACTGATGATTCAGTCAGGGCCGGTTTGTCCGAGTTTGTATTTGCTGTTGATGGCTGTTTCCAGAAGTCTTATGAGACTTACCGCAGACACGGGGATATTGACAAGCCGCTTGAGTTCATGGAGAAGTTTGCCAATGAAAAAAAGAAGCATGGGACGGAGACCAGAATAGTCTGGAAGTACATTTTATTTGCTCATAATGACAGCGAGCGGGAGATTATTGAAACCCAGAGAAGAGCGCTGTTAATGGGAGTTGATGAAATCTGGTTTCAGGTGACACCCTTTGTTCATACATGTAAGCCGACAAGATTTATCGAGAAGTCCGAACTTATGAAGTTTCCCCTGATCGACACACAGGGCAACCTGAGGGTTGTAACACCAGATGTAAACCCTGTCAATACGGTAATCGACAAAGTATGGCGCGGTAAGACCGGTTTTATTCTGAAATGGATGGAAGGTCAGGTACGATCTCTGTTGAGGATCTGAATGATCAGGGCAGGTTCTTCGCTGACGCGATTTTGCCGATTGTCTCTGGAGAATTCAGAAATCCAGTAGTTTGTTTTCTCTCATTAGCTTTATCATCTTTTCCGTTCGCAGATCGCTTCCTTTTTTGTTCATATGATAAGCAGAATCGTAAAATAATTCTTCAGGATAAAATGCGTCATAGGGAGACCCTAGATAGCGAATATTATTTTTTTTGAAATAATCGGTGAGGTTCCGGAAAAACTCTTTGTATCGGGGTGTTTCATAGTTGTTCAGAAAAATGGTGTTTGGAAAAGTGACATACAGCGAAATGTTATTTTCATAACACCATTTATTAAGTTCAGACAGAAAGATTAGTCCTCTGGTCTCATAAAATCCCTGAGGCGGGATGTCAAATGGGTTTATTCTGCCGGGTCTGTTGCCCTCTTTCATTATCATATCCCCATTTTCATTAACCATTACCTTGAAAGCATCCCTGATGGTTTTATGCTGTCCGGGCAGCGAGACGGATTCCATGAGCGAATCAAACAGATTCATTGTAATTGAATTAATAAATATTTCGATCGGTTCGAATCCGAGAAGTTTTCGAGGATCCTTGATACGGTAATAATCGAAAGTCAGTTTTGAATCGCTGGTTGACTGAAGCATAAGTTCATATTCAAGAGGCATTATGAGCAGATCGCCGGACTTCAGAAATTTGCGGGTCTCAGTGGTTATGAAATGCATTCCCAGCCCGGCATGCATTGCAATGTTACAGACGGGGACGTGAACTGTTTTCTCGATCTTAACCGTATTTATGCCGTAGAGCGCGTTACTGCCTCCGCCAAATATAATCCTTCGGGGAGCAGATTTTTCAATACATGCTGTTTTCCGCTTTATCATTTCATCTACCCATATGACTTCCCCGGTTCTGAAGGAAAACAGCGCTATGAGATAAAGAAGTATTGATACAGGAATGGTAACTATGAGGACATTATAAATATATCGTTTATACATAAGTTAAAAGTTGAAATAGTAAAACTTCATGCTGTAACCCCGGGCGAACATTGCGCTCAGGCATGTAATAACCATAAGGCTTAGAAAAAGCACTCTCCGGTAATCCGGCCTGAAGCGAGTCATTATCTCGTTGGAATTTTGTGTTAGAAAAAGTATTGCCGAAAAAATTATGATGTAAAGCCACGCCTTAATCTCGTTGCTGCCGACATTGGAAAACCGGTATCCAAAACTGATCCCCAACGACTTCAGAAAAGGTAGAAACTGTTCCAGGTTCCTGTTGATTACAATGTCATCAAACCTTATCATACTGCTGAGAATTTTTAATGCACTTCTCAGGTCCCTGGCCCGGAAGAAGACCCACGAGACAGTGACGAAGCTGAAAGTAAAGAACCATCCAAGTATGGCAGGCATTTTCAGATCCGTTTTTCGCCATACCCTGTAAATTATCATGGCAGAACCGTGCAGCGCACCCCAGAGAACGAAATTCCAGCTTGCACCGTGCCAGAGACCGCCAACCAGAAACGTAACCATAAGATTGAAGAATGTGCGGTTTTCTGTTCCTCTGTTGCCGCCCAGCGGTATGTAAACATAATCCCTGAGAAACCTGCTGAGGGTAATGTGCCACCTTCGCCAGAATTCCTGGATGTTGTGCGCCCTGTAGGGACTGTTGAAATTTATCGGAAGCCGGATATTGAACAGTAAGGCGGCCCCTGTTGCCATATCCGTATATCCACTGAAATCAAAATATATTTCATAAGCAAAACTGAGGCAGGATATCCATGCCTCTACAAAACTCAACTGGCCGGAAAAGTCGAATCCTTTAGTTGCCCATCCAGAAAAAGTATCGGCAATCACAACTTTTTTGAAGAGGCCTATAAAAAAAAAGAAGATTCCCTTTGAGATATTCTCGAAGTTTATTTTTTTGTTGCGCGTTGACGAAAATTGAGGCATCATTTCACTATGGTGGACAATGGGCCCTGCAATGAGCTGAGGAAAGAATGATACGAACAGAGCGTAATTAATGAAGTTATGCTCTGTTACGCGCGCTCTGTACGAGTCGACAAGATATGCGATCTGCTGGAAGGTAAAAAAGCTTATCGCAAGGGGAAGGGCCAGATTCAGAAGGGGCACGTTAGAAAGAAAGACCGCATTGACATTCTCGATAAAAAAATCAAGATATTTAAAGAAGCCCAGCAGCAGAATATTAAAGAGTATTCCTGCTGTAAGAATACTCTTTCTCCCTGGCCGCCACTTTGATTTGTTGCAGAGTAATAATCCCAGACAGTAATTAACAGTTATACTTGCCAGGATCAAGGGGAGGTAGAGCACGTTCCACCATGCATAGAAAAAAAAGGAACATACCACCAGCCATACCTTCGAGGCAATCAGGAGGTGCTTCCGGTTAAGAGTGAAGTATATTATGAAGGCAAAGGGGAGAAACGCAAAGATAAATTCAAATGAGTGGAAAAGCACTAAGATTGTCTCCGGGGCAATGTTGCGTTTCTGATCTCAGATGGACGCAGACCATTATCATTCATCCTCTCAGTTACAGCAATTTTACTCATGGCGATGCCAATGGGAGTACTGATAAACTCGTATCTCTGATGCGCTCCTTCAAGAAGGGATAGGTAAAATATCAGGTGCTTCCCAAAACCAGGAGGAATACGGATTGATTGGATATTGTCGCCAGGGGTGAATACAATATCATAAAATGCTATCGCTGAGGTTCCTTCGGAAAGCAGTATTCCCTTGTACCGATAGTTTTTTGAGTGAATAAACAGATGTGTGGCAATTATAATATCCGATGAGGAATAGTCATTACGTAGTAAAAATGCAGTTTCAAATTTAAGGAAGCGGTAGCCGGAATTCTTTTTATACGGCCAGACCCCCCTGACGTTATCCCGAAAATCACCTTTTGAGTAGTCAATCGAAGATACAAACTGAGACTCCTCGGTTTTCAGGCCCAGAACTTTTGAAATACCGAAGGAATTAAACCTGAAGATGTCCTGAAGATCATACTGCATTTCAGGAATTACGGAAACTTTGTTTTCCGGTTCAAAGAACATGAAAAGCGGGATTTGGTTGTAATAGTATTCGTACATTACGGGGGATAGGGCGATATTCCTGAACTTTTTACCCGATAGAAATGCCCATCTGGGAGCTTGAAGTTGGTCGAATCCGCAACTTATATATTTTTCCGGCAGCAGGGCAAGGCCCTTTCGCATGTTGCGTTCGAGTTCAATATTGGAGAAATTATTGATGAGGTCACCGCGGCTGAAATATATCATTATGCCATGCATAAGTGAATAGAGGAGAAAAACCGGGATCAGGAGAGATGTTGTCATCTTTATGAACCTCGTTCCCCTCAGGGTGTACGGTAGTATGCCGGCACAGAGAAGGATTAGAACGTCGGCGTAAAAGACCCTGTGATACCAGCTTTCTCTTATAAACAGCAGCCAGCAAACTATATAGGTCAGAGCAAAAGAACTCATGAATATGAAAAGCAGGTCGGTCTGGTCTGATGCCCTTCCAGCCCTGCTTCTTTGAAATTCACGGAAATAGCATAAGCCGAACACCACTGAAAGTATTACTGCCAGAAATATCTTGGGGAATGCCAGAAAAGGAAGACCCGAAAGGTCCAGGTACACAGTGAAGAACTGAACCAGGCGTGAAGACAGTGGAATTCCGGCAGACGGCTTCAGTGATTTTCCTATTGCATAATTAAGGTCGTTAATTTCGTACAATTTATAGTAACTGTACTGGATAAAATAGCAGAGAGCGAAGACGAGGACGATAAACACAGCGCCCAGGATGACCTTCTTGTATCTTTTCTGAAATATATACAAAATGCTGAGAAAAAGAAGCGGGAAAAAAACGAGTACCTGAATCCACTTGGTTGCTGCGGCAAAAGCAATCAGTGCCGAGCCGACAAACAGTGTAAGGACATTGTCGTTTCGTTTAATGATGACATAAGCCCCGGTTACAGCAAACATCAGTGACGGAATATTGCCGAGACCGCCAAAAGCAAAAGTGATAAAAATTGGCGAGAGCGAGACGGCAATAAAAGCGAGCAGGGGCAAGTATGAGTCCGTATTTCGCCTCAAGACCAGAACAAACCAGAAAAAAAGCCAGTAAAAGAGCAGGTTGGCAAGATGTGAAACGACAAAATGTCTTCCGAAAAATTTGAGTATCAGACCGTTTATTATTTGAAACGGCAAGTTTGTCTGAAGATATCCTGTAGGTAAATAATCGAGGATAAGGCCTTTCCCGCTGTAGAAATTAAATGCTGCCTGTGCATTGAAAGCTCCGTCATAACTGAGATTCACATATAAGGCTGCAAGAAAAGACACAAAGATACATACAGCGAATGCAACGGGCAAACTTATTCTATGTAGTAATCTGTCCACCTGAAGATATTATATTTGACCGTCCGGCTGTACCGGTATGATTCAGGAGATCCTGTGCCTGGCCGTATAAATATTTATAAAATAATATAATATAATTTTAATTAAAATGCGGAGCTTTTAATTATGCCGATAACTACTTATGGATGAACTTCAGAGGAAAGAAGCCGAAATCAGACGTCTGAGAGCGGAACTGGACGGAATAAAATCATCTCCGTGGTGGCGGTTTACATCTCATCTCAGGCTGGTATCTGAAAAGATCAACAGGTTTCGGACGACTGTCCGTAATGAACTGTCAAAAAACAGGGAGCCCATCAGGCGGATATATTTCTCAATTCCTTTCCCGTCGGCAATAAAAAACAGACTTGCAGAAATTATCGACCACAAACTGGGAAACCGTAACCCCGAAGTGAAAGGCAGGTATCATGCCATTGCCGCTGAAGCACGAAGTCTGCTTGACCGTATCCGTGCCGCCGGTAATGATTATATAATTGAATTCAGCCTGTATGATGCCCCCCTGATTTCTGTTATCATCCCGGCGTTTAATAATATCAACTATACACTTGCATGTCTGACGGCGTTAAAGAAAAACACGGGGAGTCTGCCTTACGAGGTTATTGTGGTGGACGATGCCTCAGATGATGGAACAAAACTTCTCTCAGATCGCGTCAGCGGGATTCGGTATCTCAGAAATGAATCTAATTTGGGCTTTGTCCGGGCCTGCAACGAAGGAGCCAGGATTGCTTCAGGAAGATATCTGGTATTTCTTAACAATGACGCGATGGTTATGGAAGGCTGGCTTGATGAAATACTGAACACATTCAGAAGCCGCCCTGACGCCGGGTTGGTTGGAGGAAAGCTCATTTATCCGGACGGTCGCCTTCAGGAGGCCGGGGGGATTGTATGGAGAGACGGTGCAGCGTGGAACTATGGTCACGGTGATGATCCGGCCCGGCCTGAATATAATTACCTCAGAGAGGTAGACTACTGTTCCGGGGCGTGCCTGGCGGTGCCGAAGGAGCTTTTTTCGGCTTTGAACGGTTTTGACGAATTCTACAGGCCTGCTTATTTTGAGGATACGGACCTGGCAATGCGTGTCAGGGGAGCAGGCAAAAAAGTCTATTACCAGCCTTTGTCAATGGTGATTCATTTTGAAGGAACTACTTCGGGGACTGATACCTCCAGAGGCGTCAAATCGTATCAGGTTACAAATAAGGACAAATTTTATGAAAGGTGGAAGGATGTTTTAGGCAGACACCGGCCTTACAATACAATGATTGAATTTGAGAAGGAGCGTGACGTTAAAAAAAGGGTATTGTTTGTTGATGCAACAACTGTGACTCCTGATCAGGATGCCGGTTCCGTACTGGTCTTCAACTATATGAAAATATTCATGGAGATGGGATACAAGGTAACATTTGCTCCAAGTCACTTGGCATACGACAGCGTGTATACTCCCGAACTTCAGCGAGTGGGGATTGAATGCCTTTACACGCCTTATGTTGCATCGATAAAAACTTATCTGAAGAAGAACGGTGGATGTTTCGATGTTATATTTCTTGCCCGGGCTGATATCGCCGACCTTCATATTGAGAGCGTCAAGCGCTTCTGTCCACGGGCTTTTGTCATTTTTGATACCGAAGATCTGCATTTTCTCAGGGAGATGAGGGAGATTGCTCTGAGGTCCGTAGAAAAAAGACGGGCACAGGAACTGAGTATAATGGGTAAGGCTGATCTTACGATAGTGACCAGCCAGTCTGAATATCAGTTGCTCAAGGATGAAATTCCCGGAAGAAAGATTGAGAACATCAATCCACCCTGGGAGGTGCCGGGTGCCGGTAGAAAGTTTGAAGAGCGCCGGGACATCGCATTTATCGGGGGCTTCCGTCATCCGCCGAACGTAGATGCGGTAAAATATTTCATCAGAAAAATTTATCCTGAGATCAAGAAAAAAATCCCCGGAATCTGCTGTTATATAATCGGCAGCAGAGTCACAGCGGAAATACTTGGAATGGCTTCCGAGGATATCATTGTAACCGGATATGTAAAAGACCTGTCCGAATATCTCAACACTCTCAGACTTACTGTGGTACCACTTCGATTCGGATCAGGAGTGAAGGGAAAGATTATCACAAGCCTCGGTTACGGTGTCCCTGTGGTTTCAACCTCTATGGGCGCCGAGGGGATGGGCCTTGAAAACGGCAAAGACATACTGATAGCCGACGATCCTGCAGAATTCGCTTCCGCGGTGGAAAGATTATATACTGACAGGTCGTTATGGTATAGGCTTTCGGAAAACGGAGTTGAAAAAATCAAGAAGGAATATTCTCTTGACTCTGCGAGGAAGAGACTCGAGATTTTAATACAAAAACATTTCTCACAATAAACCACAGGAATGAAATTGCAAAAAAACTCAAAGTTCTTTTATGCGGCTGTGCTGTGTGCTGTCGTTCTTATTGTTTCAGCAAGGGGAATGACAGGTGAGGGCAATGTAGCGATGAATGGCGACATGCCCCGTTACATGATGAACGGGGTATTTCTGCTTGATTTCCTGCATGACATGCCCCTGAATGAGCCGCTGCAGTATGCCTTCCGGTACTTCGCACGCTATCCGGCTCTTTCTCTGGGGCATCATCCCCTGCTGCTTGCGGTGGCTGAGGTGCCTTTTTATGAAGTATTCGGAATATCTGTGTTTTCCGCGCGTATGACCATAGTTTTTTTTACTTTGATGGCAGTCATATTTCTGTTTTTTCTTGTGAGGATCTCATACAGTAGTGAGGTTGCCTTCCTTTCTGCTCTTCTTTTTGCAACGTCCCCGTTCATAGTTCGCATGTCAAGAATCGTAATGCCCGAAATGCTGATGATGTTTCTGATCATTGCCGGTATTTATTACTACTCAATGTATCTGGAGAAACAAAAAAACAGCTTTGCCGTTCTATCGGTCGTGGCCGTCGCACTTGCCGTTTATTCCAAGCAGATAGCGATTTTTATAGTACCTGTAATGATTGTTCACTACATGATCTTCCGCAGACCTTCCGGTCTGATCAGGTCAATAAAGAATTCTCCAGGGAAGTTTTTATCCCTGAGGATGATTTCTGTTTATACTGTTGTAGTGCTGATTTTTATGGTTCTTGCGGCCATTACCTTCAAGTTTTCCAGAGAGAACATCGCATGGATTATGCAGAGGAGTCTCAGCGACAGGATAGCTCCATCCAATCTTTTTTACTATATCAGAGTAGTATACAGGGAGTATCTGACACTACCTGTGATTTTATTGAGTCTGGTTTCAATAGTAATAACTCTGCGTTCGAAGGAAGGTAGAGGACTCTTGTATCTTCTGTGGATAGTTATATGTTATCTTTTTTTTACCGCTCTCGGTACACAGAACCACAGGTTCGCGCTGGGAATGATTCCTCCATTCTGTCTGTTCGCGGCGAGTCTGGCTGAAACACGATCACGAAAATGGAAGATCGCGACCTTGAGCATTGTTTCACTTGCGGTAATTTATCAGTTTGCTGTTGCCTTGGACATCAACCTTGAGACCGGAAGTGGTTATGAAGATGCTGCAAGATACGTTATGGATGATGACAGGGAAGGTAATATCATGTACGGGGGAGTTGTAGATACGGGATATTTTGTTTTCTTCGTAAGAAAGTATGATCCGGCGAGAAGGGCTGTCGTACTTAGGGCTGACAAGATATACGCTACGTCAGCCATGAGAGAGATAGTTGAAGAACATATCAGTAACCGTAATGAGATATATTCTGTGCTCAATAAATTTGGTGTCAGATATGTAGTCATTGAAGATACAAGAGCCAGGTCGAACGTCCTTGAATGGCTCAGAGAAGAGGTCAGGAGCAATCAGTTTATCCGGCGTAAAGTCATGCCTATCATGTCCAGTGACAGGCGAATCAATAATGTGTCCCTTGCTGTATACGAGTACAGGAATTATTCTCCTCCGGCAGAAGATGCTGTAATTGACATGAACATTGTCCTCATGAATGAAAGAATTAAGGTGCCTATATACGATCTTATGCGGCATAGAGCAGCGACCGACGGATAATACTGTGGCAGGATTAATCAAGTTTGAGTTTTCGCTTTACACGAAAACGGTTGGAAAGTCTCAGTCCCATCGCATGCCTGACGGGTTCGGTGAAATCGATGAGAAACTGATAAAGCGGGTGACGGCGTGAATTATAGAAGTATATTGTCTCATCTATGAAATACTCACTCTGCAGGGCATTATCTTGGAGCATGCGCATGGCCCAGTCGATGTCTTCCGAGTAGTTCGTATCTTCGAATCTGTACCGGAGGGCGATTTCACGCCGGATTGGGTTGAGGTGGTATGGTGGACGGAATAGTGTTTTCCCTTTTGAGAAGTAATCACGATAACGCAAAGAGTGGATGAAGGTGTGGGGGCTTCTGCCCCTGAATGTGACAATTCCCCTGATGCCTATACAGTCGATGCCGGGATGTTCCGTGATCGCCCTGTATATCAGCTTCACATAGTCATCACTTACATCATCGTCGTCATCAATGAAGGCCGTAAAATCTCCCTTTGCCATCTCCATAAGGCGGTTTCTCTTGTTGCCTATGGAGCTTTCACCGCTGTCAGAAAGATAAATGATCTCAACTTCATTAGTTAACCCGTCTCCGGCAACCAGTCTTTCGAGTTTTTTCAGGAGACGGCGAAAAGTGCTGTCTCTGCTTTTTAGTGTTGGTATTAGAATACTAAAGGTCATAATTGGCCCGATTATGAAATAGTTCGAATGTAAAGATCAATCAGTCTGTTGCTTAGTGACCGCCAGTCATAATTTTCCTTAACCAGTTTGCGAGCGCTTTCGGAAATATCAGATCTGCGGCGAGGGTCTGATAACAGATCGATTACGCCCTTTGCGAAGGATTCGGGCGTATCCGCAATTATAATGTTATTATTGTTAACCATTAATCCCTCTGCCCCCAGACTTGTTGAAACAACGGGACGTCCCAGTGCCATAGCTTCAAGAATCTTAAGCCTCGTCCCTCCACCTGCTCTGAGAGGCACTACACACACAGATGCCAATTTGTAAATGTCACGTATGTCTTCGACAGATCCGGTAACCGTAATATTGCTTTTCATACCAAGTTTCTTGATCTCGGGTGAAGGACATCTTCCAGCAATAAAGAGTTCGAGATCAGGGAACCTCCGTTCTATAAGTGGCAGTATCCTGTTGCAAAAGTACAGCATGGCATCTATGTTGGGAGGATATCCCATAGTTCCGGCAAATATCAGGGAATTAATATGATTTGGGGGCGGAAGCGGCACAAGCTGTTCGGTGTCGACGCCGTTAGGTATCTCGGTGACCGATAACTTCGGATTTGCAGACAACAGAAGTTCCCTTTCGTGAGCTGAAACGACTATGGATTCATCAAACCTTGCAGCATAATTTGCCTCCCATCGGGTCATCATAAGCCACTTGAGGAAAAAAAGAACTTTCTGCAGCGCGCCGGTTTTAAGTAACATCATACGGCGGTACTGCAGGAAGCCGAGATTCTGAAACGATAGAATCTTTCTGCATGATGCACCATGTGGAAGCACACCTATATAGGGAGCCAGGAAGGAATGCTCAATCTGAATGATATCTATTTTATTATTTCTCACTGCTGCATGTATCTTCCTGGCCATCTCATGATAAAAAAAAGCGTGAGTTGCCAGTGGTCTTTTACGATAAAGACATTCGGCAACACCTTTAATGTGCTGCGCTGCTGTCCTTGGATGCATAAGTGCTACATCAATGTAGTCGCACAATGCTTCGATGTGTGGTATGAATTTTCTCTCTTCCGGATCTTCGAGCAGGCTTAGCAGCAGCACTGTATGTTCCTGCGAGACATGCCGGATTAGATTGTAATCGCGTACACGGGCGCCGCTGTTAGGCGGATAAGGCAGGCCGTATGTAACATAAAGGATCTTCACAGAAAACTGAAATACCCGGAGGAAGGTAAGGGATATATAGTCAGGATTTTACATTTTCAGTCCGAATATAAGAAAACAGCGCTATTAAAAGGCCGACTCCGCTGTAAAGATAACTGAACCAGTTCATCATTATTGATTGAGCAGTGAATACCATCCCTTTTTCCTTTAATATGAAAATGAGAAAATTTCTATTCAGGTAAAACAGGAACAGTATAAGAGGAACGATGACATAGATTGACTGGGGAATCAGTAAGATTATAGCCAGATTCAGGAGAATTATAAATGATAAGAAAACACTGATTATATTGTGAGTCTTGACATTCAGATCTTTCTTGAAGATCTTGTTGCTCAGCATTAATCTGGTCCATGGGATAGCCCTGTCAAGGAGATCGGATTTGACGAGGCTGAAAAATGAATACTTTTTGCAGTGTGTGACCTGAATGTCTTTCGCAAGGAGTATTTTGTGGCCGGCTTTATGAAGTCTGTATCCGAATTCGATGTCTTCGAGAACTCGGTGCTTTTCGTTGAATCCACCGAACTCAAGGAATACCTCCCTTTTCATAGCCCCAAAACCGCCACAGAATGTAGTTGCGTTTTCATCCGATATCTGATGAGTATAATGGTGCCGCAGGTTTTTGTATTCTGTAAAGAAATTTGAAGGTACAGTGAACTTTTTAAAGGAACAGAAAAGTGCGCTTATCTCCGGCCTGGATGAGAATCTGTCTACTATCCTTGATAAAGTATCTTTCTCGATAATTACATCGCCGTCAAAGAAGACCAATATGCAACCACTTGAAGACTCCACCCCGATGTTTCGGGCCTTTGAGGGGCCATAGTTGCGGTCAAGCCGGATTAATTTACAGGGGAATGATTCGACGATAGCTGCCGTTCCGTCACTTGAATTATCGTCAACTACAATTACTTCAAAATCTGAATAACTGGAGTTGAAAACTGACTCAAGGCAGTCTGCTATAGTATCTTGAGAATTATAAACAGGGATTATTACAGAGACAGATGTGTCATTATTATCAGCAGCCATAACGTGTTCTGTTGACCAAAGATGATATAATTTACTGTTTAAATGGAATAGGAGCTTCTCTTTAATGATACTATATCAAGAACTATTCAGCAACAATTTTTAACGGGTATGTTTTTGTCCGCTTCTCACGCTTGTCTATTTAGTTTAATAAAGCTAAAATATCTTTCAGTGAAGATAATATTTGTTGCCACTGCCTGAAATCTAACTGTTTTTTCAATAAGCCGGAGTGGTGGAATGGCAGACGCGGTGGACTCAAAATCCACTGTCCGCAAGGACGTGCGGGTTCAA
>CAZZGC010000002.1:0-41438 GCA_964653915.1 uncultured Thermodesulfovibrio sp. | reverse complement strand
CATTCGAGTGCGTAGCATTGTTATCAATTGTCTTTTATTTCCTTTGTTCTTTTTTATCCCTTTTTTATTGTTTTTTTTAATCGAAGTGTGTGAATGAAAAGAGAACAGAGCCGCTGTCTAAATCCTACATGTGTCCCGCATGTCTATGCCCAGTATTGTAGCTTATTTTTTCTTTTTTGTCTTTATTTTTCTTCAATCAAATCGCATAGTTACTTTGAAATGATTCCAAAGATCACGGCTGAAACAAACAACCATATGATCGCCACAATAATGCCTGCTGGTATGGCGGCAATAGCAAGTTTAATTAAGAAAGATACAAGATTGGTAAATGGGATATCTATTTCTGTAATGACGACCTTTTGCTGGGATTTCTTTTTTTCTTGTTGTGCTGCATCCCATCTTGCTTTGTCTTGGGCTAACCTTGCGCTCACCGGAAGATCATGATCAGCTTTCATTAATTTTTACCTCCATAGAGATAACGATATGATGACTGACGAGTACCTGTAGGATGTAAACTAGCCGAAAACCAGTTTGCGCTCCTTAAACTAATCAAAAGCAAAATCAAAACTGCTGGTACTCGTTCACTGGCCATCAACTGGTTATGCTTATTTCTTCCTTTTTATGTAACGCCTTCCTGCTAAAAGTGTTCAGCCCGCAACAAACAGGATAGAGCTTACTGGTTCGGGAGCAACGGCCATTCCAGAACGAACAGCAAGGCCATAACCGTCGCCTGGGTTTACCTTAAAGTCATAGCCCTGGTTGCCGTCGTAGAAGCTGAAGGCCCAGGCTTCATCAGCGTTGAGCTCGGTATCCGACCAGTACCAGACCGGCGACAGATTCTGAAAATCACCATAGTTGTTAGGTGGCCCACTTGAATCGTTTCCTAACTCTGTATAATACAGGTGACCCATCTCACTATTCGTGCAGTTGGATAAATCCATACAGCTGTTATCAAATGTAATCGGCAAGCGCCAATCTGTATAAGTGTTGATGCCAAAAGTCACCGACAACCCAGCTGCCCAATCTACCTGGGTTTGCCAGCTAGGATGATCTGGTCCGTTTGTAAAATCGTACCACGTGATATCAAGGTCACTGTCATAAATCAACTGATTGCCAGCACTGTCCACACCGAGGTTTTGCAGAGCAGCCTGTGCCGGCATGGAAAAGCCTAAGACCATAGCCATAATAATTGCTAATAAAATTTTTTTTAGCATGTTTATTTCCCCACTTTTTTGAAATTGTTCGGCTAAAAGATTGTTAATGTCCCCTCCTTTCCCTGTCTGCATTAAATGCCCAATGGTGCGGATGAGGAGCATCCCGATGCTTCGGGACGTCTGTTCAATCCGCATGGTTGTGAGGTGCTTCGCGCCGAACAAACGTGCTGGCACCTCAGCCGTAACTGTTTGATTTACTAGAAAACGATGAAGAAATAAGATAATACGCCCCCCTTCCCGTATTTCAAAACCGTATTGTCCTCAGGCAAGATGCTGTATTATAAATTCAGTTTATTCAGGAAATCAAGAAAAAAATCTGTTACTTCATGAAGTCAAACAGGCAGGCTCAGCCGGTGAAGGCAGATTAAGTTTTATGCAACCCTACTTCTGCTGTGCCTGCGGGGGCGGGGGCGGGACGTTTCTCCTGATCCTCCTTGGCCTGCGCGGTCTGGTACGGCTTGTCCTCTTCTGCTGCTGGCGCTGAAACTGCTGGGTCCTCTGGACCTGCGCCACGGGCGTAGGTCTGACCCCCTTGTCCTCCCTGAGCTTCACCTCCACCTTTTCGCCGTTCCAGAGCAGAATGACTCTGTCTTTGAGAATTTCGGAGACAACGTAATCACCAAGCGACTCATTCAACTTGTACATCTTTCTTTTTCTTGTCGAAGGGTCCTCTATGATCGCTGTTCTGACGTCACCCAGTATGACCGTACCGAAGAGTTTGGGCCTGTTCTTTGGTATGGGCTTACTGGATGCGGTCTCGGTCTTCTGAACGACCGATACCCGCGACGGGTTGAAGAGGTTGAAGTTCCTGATGATATCATAGGACTTCTTCGGCTGTACCGCAGCCTTCTTTTTCTTGCCGGCGACAGCCTGTTTTGTCCCCTCAGCCACAGCCGGCGGCTCCATCTTCATAGTGACAACATTGTAAAGCCCGTATCCCAAATATCCGGCAACGGCGATCAGCAGGAGATTCACGAGAAAGAAGTTACGCAGCACCGGCCCCTCCTTTCCCAGATCCGGCCTGAGACTTCTCTTTATTGATGTACCCGGTGACTATCAACGAAACATTGAGCATGTCCGGCTTCCGCACATTTATCACCCTCACCTTGAGTTCGGATATCGTCAAAAGGGGCTCAGCATTCCTTATGCGCTCCAGTAGTTCCTTGAGACCGCCGGTCTTTGACATGAATCCTATCTCAACCGGAACAGCGACATAAAATCCCGCGTCCTGGGGATTGAGCGCCTTTTCCACCTTAACCTCTATTCCTAACGAAGTAGCGATCTGCTTCAGAAGGTTCTGCAGCTCGGCAGCCGCCACAGGCGGCTTGGTCCCCTTCAGAAACGATGCGTCAAGCCGGGCAAGATCTTTCCTTATCCTGTCCGCCTTTTTCTGATATGCATCCTTTCTTGCCAGTATCCTCTTCTGTCTTTCAAGCACAAGCACCCTCGAATCGATATAGCCTTCCGCCTTCACCTTCATATCGCCGTAGATGCCGTAGAAATAGAACCCCAGTATAAGCATAACGGCTATACCGCCGAATATGAGAAACTTTCTTTCCCTGTCGGATATATTAAGAGCCATTGCCCGTCCTCCCTTCGGACTGATTCTTCCCTGTTGATCCCTGTTTCTCCCGTGCCTGCCGCGATACAAGTTCGGGATTGACAACTGTCGCCCTTATCTTGAATCCCTCTTTCTCACGCGTCTTCTTGATCGGGCCTACGAACTCAACCTGCTCAAAGTAAGGAGAGTCCTCGAGGATGGGGATCAGCGCCGAAGACGAGTCGGCCAGCCCGGTAATTATGATCTCCGACTTTTCCCGCTTTTTATCTCCCGGACTCCAGCCCTTGTATGTAAGATTTGTGACCCATGCCTGGGTAGGCATGATCCTCGTCAGTTCGGCAAGCATGTCCAGTGTAATTTCATTTTCCAGTATGCCCTTCAGCTCTTTCTGCTGCCTTTCGTACTCCTTTACTATTGCTGAAAGTTTTTCTATGCGCTCAACCTCGGGGGCATTCGCGGCTATCTCCGACTCGATCTCCCGGAGAAACTTTTTGTTCTTGAAATACCCGGCTGACGCGGTAGCGATCAGCAGAATGATTATTATCCCGATCAATGCCTGAGTCGTCAGAGGCAGTCTCTTCCTGATCTGATGTTCGCGTCTGTGAGGAAGAAGATTTATTCTGTAATCTCCAAGACCAAGACCCGCAAGACACGCGCCGACAGATGGAGTAATACCCTCAGTCTCTATCTCCCGGTTAGCTGATACAAACTGAATGAGCTCATTCCGTTCGATGACCTCTGCCCCGATCTTTTCTGAAAATGCCTCTGCGCCTCCCGGAATCACGTCTTTCCTTCCCGTGACGATTATTCTTCCGACAGATTCTATACTGTGCACGGTGCGCAGATTGTTAATATGCTCAACAATTTCATCAAGATCAGGTTCCCCGGACGAGGGATCAAAACCGAATACCCTGATATTCTTGCAGACGCCATCGGAAAACAATACCGTAGCCAAGTATCCCCTCTCGACATAAAGGAACATTGCCGCACCCCTGATCGTCCTGAAAAAGGAACGCCCCTGTATCCCCACAATATGCTGCCACCCGCCCGGATTCCGGCCGCCGAGATCAACCGCTTCAAGTACAGCGAAGGCCGTCGTCGTAATGAGGTCCGGCTTCAGAGCCAGTCGCTCCATCACATCATGGAAGATCTCCATCTTCTGCTTTCGAATGACCGTGAATGCAACATTCAGCATCTTCTCATGATCGTCGGTCACGATATAATCATATACGACATCGTCCAGACCAAACGGTATATGCCTCTCAATCTCAAATCCCATTAACTGATCAAGAGCCTCGCCCCCTTTTGCAGCAGGCACATCGATAAATCTGACAATCCCCCATCTGTCCGGCACACAGGTGAAAACGCCCTTGATGCTGGATGAATGTCTGGCTATATACTCCCTGACCGGCTCTATATCCGAATCAATGTTGCGAAGAGGGAAGGATGAGGAGTCAAGCAATGTCATGCCCCTGAGGCTGTTGTTGATGAATGAAACCAGCAAGGCTTCTTCCCTGAATTCGATTACCAGAAATGTTCCCAAATATCTGTCAAACCACATTGTCTTTCCAGTACAGCGTAACCAGATTGTTGCCTCGTCTATGCACTACAGCCTTGACCGTCCTCTTTATGGACCCGTCCGCGTTTTCACCCTGTGAAACAATGGTGAATGTCTCGGATGAGACTTTGCTCTTTCCTATAGGGCTCAGAAGCGGCGCCGCCTCTCTGCGGAAGATTATATCGTCCGTACGTTCCGTGCCGAATACGGCCTCAAGCACAACACGTGAAGCGGTATTAATATTAATAGCACCCGACCCATATACTGTCAAATTGTTAATTATACCGCTATACTGCGGTTCCTCATCGTCTGCTCCGCCTTTTGATCCGTAAAGTATCTCCTTCGTCATCCCTCTGACGAGAAGGAGCTCCTCAACGGTGGTAAAATCCCCGTCCCTGCAGCTGTATGGATTTTCAAGCGAACGATAGTAATCCTCCTCTGCACCGTTGAGCATATGCAGGTCATTGCTGTCCCGCCAGTCGATGATGGAGTCTGCTATTGTGTCCGCATCGGCAGGATCAACCCCGGAATCTACCAGCAGATACCGCAGCTCATCACGTGATGCCTTGTTGATATTCAGTTTCCCTTCCTCATCCCGGAGGACATAGCTGAATCTGCCACGGCCAAGCTCACCTTTCCGTTCAGGCTCGCTCTCTTCATCAAGGGCGTCTGCTGCTTCCTTTTTCAGAAGCAGTTCCCCGGAGGGTGACATATGCACCTGGCGCATGTCGGTTACGGCGAGAAGCTCCGACTTGGCCATCTCTATGCCGGCAAGGGCAAGTCTGTAGGCCTCCTCCTCCTCTTTGAAGTTGCGGGTGATTTTCAGTTCCGTCCGCATTGAGTATGAAAACTCCCCTACAAGCCCAAGCAGCATTACCATGATCCATACTACCAGAAGAAGGGCGGCAACACCGTTCTCATCCATGAACGACGGAAAGCGTGCCGGCTTCCCCAAATTATTAAAGATTCCTGTCCTGGCCCTCATCCTCTATCACCTTCGCTCCGTACTGAGCGTAGACCCGAAACGGCTGAAAATACGAAATCTTCACTCTCACGGCAACAGGTATGCCGTCACCCCTGTCCCATGAGTCGCTCCAGCTATCCTCTTCATCAAGATATTCAAACTTCACATAGCCTACATCGGAATCAAGTACATCCGCTCCGGAGTCTATACTTTCATCGAGTTTCTTGTCGGGAAGGATTCCCTCATTGTAATAAAGAGTACCGTCCCTGTATTCATATCTGACCCATTTCATCCCGCCGGTCGAATCATCCGCAAGAGCAGTGGCAAAGAGCAGGGAATCCTCTTTCCCCTCAAACAGGACTACTTCTTCGTTATCCAGTTCAACCTTATACGGATAGGCTGATTTGATCTGCTGAGAGATCATTCCCGACAGTATCCGCAAGCGCTGGGTTTCCCCGGTCTCGGCCTCGCCCTTGTCCCAGGCACGGACGCTTATCCTGAGGCCGCTCCCTATTATGACTGTAACCATAGTGAGAATCGTCAGTGCTATAATGAGTTCAAGCAGAGTAAATCCGTCCGCACCGGCAGCTCTGAACCTGACAAACCGTGCACGACTGAAGAAAACAATTTTCTCTTTCATGATCCCTCTACATACTTTCCGCGGGCACCGCCTTCAGGCTTACAAGTTCTATGGCATTATTACGGTCCGTTGCATCACTCCAGAAGACCTTCACTCTTATCTTCATGAGAGATCTCTGCTGATCATTATCCGATTCCAGAGGCTCCACATCGGTCCGCCAGCTGAAGCCGTCTTCGAAATCCCCGCTGCCCTGCTCCGGACTGAATGCCATCTCCTCCATCTTGTCCCTCGCATGCACTATGGCCCTCGAATAGTCGCAGGAAGCCCTGCTCGCCCGAAGCCCACCGGAAAAAAGCTGCATGACAAGCACAAAACTGACTGCAAGCACAGCCACAGATATGATCACCTCTATAAGGGTAAATCCACGGTTATCAACTGCCATCTCTCTCTTCATTCCTTTTTTGATACTTCCACACGCCCGCTCAGCCGGTCTACCGACACTACCATTCCTCTGCCGGAACCCTTGCTTAATTCGATCATTCCGCCGGATGAGTTCCCGTATGGGAAAAATTCTATATCGTATACTTCGTCCACAGCTCTGTCGAACCCTATATCGAGATCATCAGGGAGAGTATCGCTGATGACCACCACGGCATTTTCATCCCCGCCTTTGTACAGCCTGTACTTACCTTCATCGAGATCGACCACAAAACAGTATGTTGTCTTTTCCGAAACCGCGTGGTTTCTGGCATAACGCAATGTGGAGGCTATGTCCTTGGCCAGCGTCCTCATGTGAAAAGTTCCGGACCCCCTTCCGATGTACAGACCTATCAGGCCCGCGGCTATCCCCATGATTATCAGTACTATAACTATCTCGACAAGGGTAAAACCGGAACAGTCCCGCCCTCTTCCCGCAGATATGTTACGCCGGGGAAAAATAAGCAGGGCCAGTACAGGCCGCGCGGCAAAGGAACTGCACATGCTACTTCAGGCCCTTCCAGCTCACCACGTCTTTATTTACACCCTCTCCGCCTTCTGCGTTGTCCGCACCAAGTGTATAAAGATCGTAGTCACCGTGATTTCCCGGTGACTCGTAATGGTAAGGCCTGTTCCAAGGATCGAGAGGGATCTCGTTCTTCTTCAGATACGGACCGTTCCATTCCTCCACTCCGGAGACCGGACTGATGAGCGCCTCCAGGCCTTCCTCGGAAGTGGGATACCGTCCAACGTCAAGCCTGAAAGAGTCAAGGGCTGTGCCGAACAGCTCTATCTGGGCATAAGCCGCCTTAGTCTTTGCCTCTCCAAGTCGCCCGAACATCCTCGGTACCACCAGTGCTGCAAGAAGCCCCAGGATGATCATAACAACCATCAGTTCGATCAGGGTAAAGCCCCGCTGATCCCTCCTGAGTTGTTCTTTTTCAGTATGTTGTGTCATAAATATCCTCCAAATTTCCGTAAATGTAGATTAAAAAGGCAGTTCATTAATGCTGAATATCGCTACCAGCATTGCTATAACGATAAAGCCGACTACCATTCCCATAATCAGTATCAGTAAAGGCTCAAGCAGCGAAAGCAGTCTTTTTATAGTAGTGCGCACCTCGGTGTCGAACCTGTCCGCGATCTTGATAAACATTTCATCCAGTTTCCCTGATTCTTCACCTACGGTAATCATATGTACCGCTATCGGTGGAAATATCTCGGATTGTGCAAGAGGTCCGGAAATGCCCTTACCCTTTCTTGCCGACTCCCTGACAGCGGCGACCGTGGCAGCGATGCTGTCGCTGCCAAGCGTTCCCTGAACAATCTGAAGCGCATTAAGCAGTGGAACACCGCTGCTCAGCAGGGCGCCCAGAGTCCTGGCAAACCGCGCTACGGCTGTTTCCTTGAAGAGCTTGCCGAAAAGCGGCAGTCTGAACCTTATTCTATCCCAGGCACGCCTGCCGCTTTCGCTGTGTAAATAGCGCCTCAGCACAACGCCCGCAACTACTGCAACCGCAAGCAGCGCCCACCAGTACTGCACCAGCCCGTTGCTTATGGAGAGCAGTATGACCGTGGGCAGAGGGAGCGCCTCTCCCATGTCCTCAAATATCTTGGTGAACTGAGGAACGACAAATGTCAGAAGAACGATAACGGCCGAACCGCCCACGATACTGAGAAGCGCCGGATAAATCATGGCCGAGCGAACCTCTTCCTTGATGTCCTGGGCGTTTTCGAGATGAGCCGCGAGTCTTGTTATGGTCTCTTCAAGAAAGCCTCCGGCCTCACCGGCCATTACCATGTTGGTGTAGAACGGGGGGAAGATATCAGGAAATCTGGCCAGCGCCTCTGAAAAAGAGCGGCCGCTCCTTATCTGTGCAATCAGATCCTCAATAAGTTCCCTGAGTTTTTTTTTACCTGAGAGACCCGCCAGGATTCCGAGTGAACGGTCGAGTGTGAAGCCGGCCTCGAGGAGAACTCCGAGCTGATAGGTAAGTGACATGACGTCCTTATCTTTTATTCCGCCCTGAAGCGATTCGGAAAGACGTTCAAGAAAGCCTGCACCACCGGAAGCCTTTTCGATCTTCAGCGGGAAATACCCCATTTCCTGAATACGATCGATGGCAAGCTTCTCGTTTTCCACTTCTATTGTGCCGGAAACTATGTTGCCGTCCCTTGTAGTGGCCTCGTAAGAAAACAGCTCCATCAGACACCCTCCTGAGCCACCCTGAGCACTTCTTCCACTGAGGTAGTGCCGTCTCTGACCTTGCGCCAGCCGCATTCCCTCAGTATCTCCATTCCGTTAGCGATCGCCTTCTTCCTTATGACGTTAGAACTTGCCTTTTCCAGGATGAGCCTGCGGATCTCCTCGTTAACGGTCATGAGCTCGAAAATGCCTGTCCTTCCCCGGAAGCCGGTATTGCGGCACCTGTCGCAGCCCCGGCCATGATACGTCTCCGCATCCCCGATCGCGGCAATTACATCATCCGGCAAATCCTCAGGCTTGTAAGGCTCCTTGCAGTCGGGGCATATCACCCTGACCAGCCTCTGGGCAAGCACACCTATGAGTGAGGACGAAACGAGGAAGCCCTCTATGCCCATATCGAGAAGCCGGGTTACCGCACCGGGCGCGTCATTCGTATGAAGCGTACTGAAAACGAGATGGCCTGTCAGCGCCGAATGAATAGCTATCTCGGCCGTCTCAAGGTCCCTGATCTCACCAACCATGATGATGTCGGGGTCCTGCCTGACGATATGCCTGAGCCCGTTTGCGAAAGTGAGTCCGATCTGGGGCTTGACCTGAATCTGATTGATCCCCTGTATCTGGTACTCTATGGGATCTTCTATGGTAATGATTTTCCTTGCCGATGAGTTTATCTTGTTCAGAGAAGCGTAGAGAGTCGTGGTCTTGCCGCTTCCGGTGGGGCCGGTTACAAGAAGGATTCCGTAAGGCGTGTTGATCAGCCCCTTGTACCTTTCGAGCGTCTCTTCCGGAAAGCCCAGATGCTCCAGGACTATCAGCGCACTCCCCCTGTCGAGTATCCTCATTACGATGCTTTCACCGTAGATGGTCGGGATGGTCGATACACGCAGGTCAATGTCCCTTCCCGACACGCGCAGCTTGATTCGGCCGTCCTGGGGCAGTCTCCTTTCCGCAATATTCAGGCGCGACATTATCTTGATGCGGGAAATCACGGCGGCCTGGATCCTCTTTGGAAAAGACTCGACCTCTGTCAGGGCACCGTCTATACGGTAACGGACCTTTACGTTATTCTCGAATGGCTCTATATGGATATCACTCGTGTTGCTCTCTACGGCACGCGTAATGAGCATATTTACAAGCTTCACAATCGGGGCCTCGAAGGCCATGTCCCTCAGATGATGGACATCCTCCTGCAGGTCAAGTCCCGTCTCAGCCTCCTCTTCCTCCCGCATCCCCTCCATGATGCTCGTCATCTGGACATTGCCGCCGAAGTACTGTTCGATCGCCTCCATGATGTCCTTTTCGCTGCTGAGATATATCTTCAGAGGCCTGTCGGCGAACACTTCGAGCGCATCGAATACATACTCGTTCAGCGGATCAGCCACGGCTATCTTCATTACGCCATCGTCGACACCGACCGGAACAAATTTGTACTGCTTCATGAACTTTACCGTTGGATAGGATTCGTTAGGAATCGTTTTGGGAAATTCAGCGAATTTGAGATACTCAAGCCCGAACTGCGAGCTCAAAGCCTGCAGCAGGTCGTCTTCGGATATAAATCCAAGGTCAACAAGTATCTCGCCGAGACGACGCGGATTGCTCTTCCCGATAGCGGACTGCTCCTTCAGCGCTATCTCGAGTTTTTCAGGAGTAATAACGTTAAGTAGGATCTTGCCTAAGAGGTCCGACTTCTTTATCTTGAAGGTGCTAAGGCTCATTTACCTGCTTGTCTGATACTCCATCAGGGGAATAGTTGATGGAACCCTGCTTCTCCTGAAGAAATTCCCTGACCGCTCTGAGTTTCTCCATGTACGTTCTGGTCAGGACATCAGCCTCATCCCTGGTCGATACTACATGGGGATTTATGATTATGACCAGTTCCTTCTTGACGATCGAGTTGACCCTGTATCGAAAGATCGGACCAAGGATGGGGATCTTACTCAGCAGAGGGATGCCCTGGTAACTCCTGTCCTTCTTCTCCTGCATGATGCCCCCGATCAGGATGCCCTGCTTGTCAGGCACAACTATTGAGGTCTTGGCCTTGGTGGTCGTGAATGTAGGGAAGAGGTTACCCGACTGCCCCACCTGCTGGGACTCTCCCTTTGACGATACTTCTTGTTCTATATCAAGGACTACCGTCTTGTCCTCACTGATTGTGGGTTTGATCTTGAGCTTTATTCCCACTGTCCTGTACTCAATATTCTGAGTCAGCGTATCCGTCGTTGTAGTCTGTGTGGTACTCGTCGCGGTCGGAATATCCGAGCCCACCTCGATGCTTGCCTCTTCCTGATCCCGTACCAGCAGGCGCGGACTGGATAAAATCTTCACTTTGGACTCACTTGCAAGAGCATTTACCATGCTCATCAGCTTGTTGCTCCTGAAAAGTATATAAGAAATGCCGCCGTCCGGCGCCGCCCCCAAAGCAGGAGGAAATGTCTGAGCCGCAAGTGACGGAAGGTCCTCCAAACCCGAACTGCCCTGGGCAAGTCCCTTGTAAGTGTTGCCCTCGATATTTACATTATGAAGCACAGACCACTGTATGCCCAGTTTTTCAGCATCAGACAGCGTAACTTCTGCGATTATCGCCTCGATGAGCACTTCGCGGGGATAGACATCTATCTTCCTGATCGTTTTAACTATATCTCTGTATATGCCCGGTGGGGCGAGGATTACCAGAGAGTTGGTCGGCTCGAAAGTGATAATTTCCACTCTGCTGCCGCCTGTTTTCTGAGTGGCGGTTCTCCTAACGGTGCGTTTTGCTGTTGTCCTGGACTTGGCCGTCTTGCGTTGCGTCGTTTTCGTTAAACGCCTGACATCAGAGCCACCGTTCGCCTCATAAATATTGGTGAGTATCTCGGCAATATCCTGAGCCTTGACATTCTGCACAGGATAGACGAAAACGTGTCTGCCGGTAACTACTTCTTCGTCGAGTTTCCGTATCCAGCCCTCTATGGCGTTGAGCAGTTTCTTGCTCGCTGAAAATATTATCAGGCTGTTGATCCTCTCGATCGGGACGATGGCGATTCCCTCGCCGGAGAGGTTAAGGACGCTGAGGACTTCATTAAGCTCATCCGACAGCGTCAGAACGTCTGAGTATTTCGGTTTAAAAAAGAACATCCTCGAGTTCTTAAAGGCGTTGACATCTATCTCTTTGAGAACCTGAAGAAGCCTGATTATGTTCGAAGAAAGGTCGTTAATTATGAGGAGGTTGTTTCTTGTATTGGGTATTATGCTGCCGACCTGCGAAAGAAGCGGGGTCAGGACCGTACTTGCCTCCGTTACCGGTATGAAGTTTACCGGAACAAGCTGCGTAACCGGCCTGTCGCGGTCGGGAATATCACCGAGATCTGCCGCCGTCCTTACCTCAAGCTTCTTCTGCTTTGCGGACGGACCGGGAACTATCTTGAAAAACTCGCCTGAGCGCACAAGGGCCATATTGTTGGCCTCCAGTACGGACTCAAAAACATTCATCACCTCACTGACAGGAATCTTTTTCGAAGAATGAATCGTTATCTGCGCGCCGACACCCGGGGTGATTATGAAATTTTCCTGGGTAATCTGGCTGATGGTACTTATGACATCCTTCAGGTCGGCATTGTCAAAATTCAGAATTATAAACTGATCTTCAGCAGACTTCGGCTTCTTGTTCAGAAAAGCCTTGATCTGAGACGGCGTGATCTTTCCACCTGAGAGCCCTTTCCCCGGCGGCTCCTCTGCACGCAATGACGAAAAGCTGCAGAGAATAATCAGCAGGCATGCCAGAAATACACTTTGCTTTTTCATACGTTCATATCGCAAGCACTACAGGTGCCGCCACGGATATTCATGCCTGCTGCCAACACTCCTTCACTAATGGATATCCACTCTTGTTCATAATCAGCCAAACTATTTTGAAGTATAACAAATCGGCTTTGCTATATCAATTAAGAATAACGGAAAAGATATGAATTTCCTATGAATTATTACCGCCCCTGAGGGTCAGCTCCTTGTACAGCTTCTCTTCGATCCATCTTGTTGGGAATTTCAATCTGAATTCGGTTCCCTTGCCTGGCGTGCTGTTTACATCAAGCGTGCCCAGGTGCTCCGAGACGATCTGCTTTACCAGAGGCAGCCCCAGCCCGAAGCCATGCTCCTTGGTACTGAAAAAAGGCCGGAAAATATTGTCGATCTCTTCCGGCGGTATTCCGTACCCTGTGTCCTTTACAGACAGGACGGCATAGTCATTTTCCATGAATGTGGCAATCTCAACAACACCGCCTTCCGGAGTAGATTCAACGGCATTTTTCACAAGATGAAAGACCGCCATTCTAAGAAGATCCTTCTGCATATTCACACATCGCATCCCTCTGCCGAGATTTACCCGCAAATCTATGCCCCTGTTGCGCGCCTCTTTCATGCTCACGCTCAGAACCTTGGAGACAATACTGTTAAGTTCTTCGCTTCGGAACTTGTACTGTTTTTCCTTCAGCAACACCTCGAATTCTGATACTATCCTCTCAAGTTTTTCCGCCCCTTCCATTATATATGCCAGACCCTCCTTCAGGTGGTCAGGGGGATTCTTGCTGAGCAATCTCCGGCACCGCGCCCCTATCATGGCCGCGGGATTCCTGATTCTGTCCGCCACGGTCAGCGCCATCAGGCTCATTGTGCGCTCCGCACCTATCGTCTCCAGTTCATGGTTCAGCTCGCTGAGATCCGCATTTACAGCTTCTATTTCACTGAGCAACCTTTCCCGCTCTTCCTCCGCCCTCTTTCTTTCGGTTATGTCCCTCTGTACCGACACCCAGTGCATAAATCTTCCCTGCTCGTCCGCAAAGGGAACAATATTACACTCCACCCAAACCTCGGTTCCGTCTTTCCTGTAATTTATGAGCTCAACCCTGATAGGTACGCCTTTGTCGAGAGCAAGCCTTATCTTGTTTAATGTCGAAAGACTGGTTCTCGGGCCCCTGAGCATCCTCAGGGTATTGCCCACAGCCTCGTCAAAGGAAAAACCGGTCATTCTCGTAAATGCACGATTTACGAAGAGGATGCGCCGGCCCCGCTTCTCTCCTGGCTCGGCCTCCAGTATGATAATGGCATCGTTTGCATTAAGAACCGCCGATTCCAGCAGGATCTGCCTCTCTTCCGACCGCTTCCTGCCGATGGCGTTTTCGATTGTCACCGGCAGCACCTTAAGGTAATTCATGCCGCTGTCCCTCACGACATAATCACTCGCCCCCGCCTTGAACGCCCTGACAGCCACCTCTTCGTTACCACTGCCTGTGACTACTATCACCGGCACACCCTTTAAAGTATCGAGTAAATCGAAGACCGTTTCCTGTCCGATGATGTATTCGGATATGACCACATCAAAATGCTCTTCCTTCGTCATCCGTCTGGCATCCGCAACCGATCCGGCAAACATGAAATCGTATTCCATACTCTTTTCCTTTGACAGAAATCCCATAATTCCGTAGTCGGAATCCCCATCTTCCACAAGAAGCACCCTGTATCTCTGTGCTGCGCCGGACTTCATTTTTGCCTTGCTTGAATTAGAAGATGCCGCCATGCGTTCACCTGTTAATCCCTTATATATTCTTACTATTACTATTCGAGTATTATGGAAAAAGCTTTAGGGCGGTCTACCGCCCACACTATTGACTATTGGATATTGACTATTGATAATTGATAAGTGATGAGCGTTTTCAGATACGCAATCATTGCAGCAGCCTTCGTTGCCCTCATCTCGTGCGCGGTAAACCCTGTCACCGGCGAAAAGGAACTCATGCTCGTCAGCGAGCAGCAGGAGATTCAGATTGGAATCAGGGCCGCGCCATCTGCCAACTGGGAGTTTGGCGGGCATTACGATGATCCCGCCCTCAAGGCTTATCTTGAGGGAATAGTTCAACGGCTCTGGCTGGTCTCCGAAAGACCGGGGCTGCCTTTCAGGTTCTACATACAGAACTCATCCATACCTAATGCCTTTGCCCTGCCGGGGTATGTGGCTATAACGAGAGGGCTGCTTTGTGAGATGCAGAACGAAGCACAGTTCGCGGCTGTAATGGGGCATGAAATAGGGCATGTAATGGCCCGCCATACGGCACAGAGGATGTCCCGGGTCACACTTCAGCAGCTGGGCATGGCCCTGGGTGCCGCAGCACTCGGAGGCGGAAAAAACAGCGATACCCTGCTCCGGCTCGGTGCTGTTGGGAGCAGTCTTCTCCTGTTGAGTTATGACAGGCACCAGGAGCTTCAGGCTGACAGGCTCGGCGTCAAGTATATGGCTGCAGCAGGTTACGACCCACGTGAGGCGCTTAAGTCCCATGAGGTGCTCGAACATGCCGTTGACAGATACCTCGCAAGGACCGGCCGTTCCAGGCGTGATGACTCCTTCATTGCAGGCATTCTCTCCACACACCCGAGAACCACTGTCAGGGTTGCAGAAATAAACGCCATGATACAGGCACTGCCCCCACATACTCTTAATGGGGACGGGCTGTTCAGAGGACGTTTTATGGCTGCCACGAAGAACATCCGCGCTGTCAACAATGTGTACCATATCTACGATGTGGCGGAAAAGGCATACGAAGACGATGACCTTGCTACGGCGGCGGGAAAACTCCTTGAGGCGATTAAGCTCAACGATCGCCAGGCCCCGTTTCATAACCTGCTGGGATTTGTCCGTCTCAAACAGCGGGACTATGAAGCGGCCGGACAATCCTTTTCATCGGCGCTGACGATCGATCCCCAATATCAGCCCGCTGTCTATGGAGCTGGACTTGTTCACTACTTTCTGCATAACTATCCCGATGCCGTCGATCGATTCAGGGAGAGTCTGGCCCTGTACCCGGATCATGCTCCATCTCATCTCGGCCTCGGCAAGAGTTATTTCAGGATGAAGCGCTACTCAAAGGCGGCACCGCATCTTGCGGCATTTGCTGAGGCAGCCCCCTCACATCCCGAAGTCCATGGTTTGCTCGGTATATGTTATGAACATTCCGGCAAGTACCGTGCAGCGGTGCTGGAATACAAAAATCAGCTGAGAGTCGCTCCTGCTACATCACTCGGAAGGCTTGCGAGAGAGAGGCTTGCGGTCCTCGAGTCTCAAGGCTTCAGATAGCCTTTACATAAATCTCGTCCGCTATAAGATCATCAACTGCGAGTGTAGTTTCATCTATCTGGAGTATAAAGGACGGCCGTTTCTGTTTTAACTTGATGATGCCGCCGGGGAACATCCCCATGGATGCAAGACGCTCCAGCCTCGACCCATCGGAAGGTCTTATAAAGACGATCCTGCCTTTGGAACCAACCTCCAGGTCACGGAGCCTGACGACCAGCGGCTTATGGCCGGAGCCATAGCGTGAGCAGCACTTGCCGCGTGGTATCGGTTTGCCATGAGGGCATGTCGGAGGATGCCCCAGAAAAGAACAGACACTATCCGTTACGGAAGGCGTCAGAAAGTGCTCTATCTCACATGCTGCGTGTTCACTTTCCTGCATGCCGACTTCAAGCACATCATGAAAAAGCCTTTCAGCCAGTCTGTGTCTTCTCGTGAGGTCCTTCGCCCGTGTCTCTCCCTTGTCGGTCATTACCACCTCGTCGCCGCTGACCGTTATATAGTCAGCCTTTTCCATCTTCCTCATAACATCGGCGGTCTCCTGTTCCCCCACCTCGCTGACAATCTCGTCAAAACGGTTCCTGCCCTTCTCCCTCAGCGACCAAATGCACTCGAGTATTTCATCCCTCAGTTTGCTATCCATGATTTCTTCTTACCTCGCACAGTTATTTCCACACCCCTTCAATAGGGGACCCGCATGCCGGGCACCTGCCGGCAGCCAGATCCATGGACACTATATTATAACCGACACGCTCGATCAAAAGGTGTCCGCATCCGGGGCAATATGTATTTTCTCCCCCCTCGCCAGGCACATTCCCTTCATATACATATTTCAATCCCATATTCAGAGCGGTCTCCCTTGCCTTCCTTAGAGTGGAAACAGGGGTTGGCGGCGAATCAAGCAACTTGTAGGTTGGATAGAATTTCGAGACATGCCACGGGATAGACGGATCAATTGAAAGAATAAAATCGATGATCATTTTCAGGGTTTCATCGGAATCATTATGACCGGGAATTATCAGCGTAGTAATCTCCACCCATATGCCCAGCTTTTTCATCATTCTGATTGTATCGAGTACCGGGCCCTGCCTGGCGCCGCAGAGCTCCCTGTAAAACCGGTCATCACCCTTGAGGTCGATGTTGTTAGCATCAAGATAGGGGGCTATCGCCTCAACGGCTTCAGGGCCTGTATAACCATTGCTTACGAAAACATTTCTGATGCCCCTTTCACTGGCCAGGCGTGCGCAATCAAGAGCGTACTCCATGAATATCGTGGGCTCTGTATATGTGTATGAGATACTCTCACATGATGATTCCCCGGCCGCAGAAACAACACTCTCCGGGTCGATTACCCTTCCGGGTATATCGCGGTTCTTGTGCTGATACTGTGAAATGTCGTAATTCTGGCAATGGGCGCACCGGAAGTTGCATCCGGCCGTTGCAATCGACAGTGAACGTGAACCAGGCAGAAAGTGAAAGAGGGGTTTCTTCTCTATAGGGTCGGCATTGATCGAAATCAGCTTGCCGTAAACGAGTGTAAAAAGGACACCGTTCCTGTTTTCACGCACACCGCATATACCTCTTCTGCCGTCGCTGATGATGCAGTTGTGAGCACAGAGAAAGCATTTCACCCGCCCATCTGCAAATTTCTTGTAAAATTGTGCCTCTTTCATTATGAACAATTATATCACAGAGATGATGAGCCCAAGAGTCAGCAGTCAATGGTTAACCCGTTTGCTCTGCTGCGCTATCGCGCTTCCGCGCTTTTGCCCCGCTATTAATCGTTCATATTATTTGAACAGACGAATCATTTCAGGCAACAATTTAATCGTTTACAAAATGTATTCTTTTGTTCCATTTTTGTATTTTTTTCTTGACAACACGTTTTTAATGATATAAATTATTACAGATGCTCGAGAAACTTTTTACATCGGGAATAAGAGCAGACATTATGTCGTTGCTTTTCAACAACCCCGAAGAAAAATTCTATGTCAGAGAAATCGCAAGACTCGTAAACAAAAATCCGTCCGGCGTAAAACGCGAGCTCGATAAACTTTTAAAGATGGATCTTGTTCTTACCGAAAGAGAAGGCAACCTGAAATATTTCAGAGTAAACCGAAATTCCACACTCTTCCCGGAGCTGAAAGGACTCATCGCAAAATCGCTCGGGCTGCCCGGCGCCCTGAAATCCGTTCTGAAGGCTTCCGAGGCCAGATCGGCATTCATCCATGGTCCATATATTAGAAATGCCGACCTTCAGTCTGTGAATCTCTTTGTTGTCAGTGATAATAACCACCTGAGGAAATCACTCGGTGATATTGAAAAACGTTTCGGCAAGAAGATAAAGCTGACGATAGTTAAAACCAATGATTACAGAGACATGAAAAAAAGCGGAAACCGACAACTGAAAAAACTGCTCAATGCAGACAAGATAGTTCTTCTGGGAAGACTGTAGAAGAATTATCAACAGCTCCCGTATTAAGGGAGAAGAAAGGGGGTGAACAGGATAATGGCCGCCAAAAAGAAAGCCGCTGCAAAGAAGAAGACCGCTAAGAAGAAAGCAGCAAAAAAGAAAACGGCTAAGAAAAAAGTAGCCAAGAAGAAAACGGCAAAGAAGAAAACGGCTAAGAAAAAAGTAGCCAAAAAGAAGACCGCCAAGAAGAAAGCGGCAAAGAAGAAAACGGCTGCAAAGAAAAAGACCGTTAAGAAAGCTGCAAAGAAGAAAACGGCTAAGAAGAAAGCAGCAAAAAAGAAAACAGCGAAGAAAAGATAATTACTTAACGGTAAATGTAGTCAGGTTATTTTGCTGTCCCGTCTTTGATGATGGGGCAGCATTTTTTTGCCTGGATCGTCACGAAATAAGTTGGTTTGATTGTTGAAGATGCAGCAGGGGAATTAGAGTTAATTGTAAGAATTGACTGATACTGATAATACAGTGCAAACTGGAAGCTATACCTGAACAGCCAGCTCCTGGGCCGGGGACGCAACAAGTTCAGGAGTTACTATTTCCCATGCATCCCTGGTCAGCAGTAACTTCTTCAGTAGCTTTATATGAAGTGTATGTCCTGATTTGTTAGCTATCACATGTCCGTAAACCGGCAGGCCGAGCAAAGAAAAGTCTCCTACCGCATCGACTATCTTGTGACGAACAAACTCATCCTTGAACCTCAGTTCGCCATCATTAAGTACTTTAGTGTCACCAAGCACTATCGCATTATCCAGAGATCCGCCCCTTGCTAACCCTCTTGCCTGCAATTTCTTTACATCCCTGAGAAATCCGAACGTTCTTGCGGGCGCAAGATCCCTGATGAACTTTGAAGCAGTAATCTCGGTGCTGTATTTCTGTTCTCCGAAAGCAGGATGAGTATAGAACAGACGGTAAGTAATACGGCGTCCGTTGTATGGTGTTATAGCTATATGGCACAGCCCCTCTTCGATCGCCACAGGCTTCAGTATCCTTATCCAGGAAAGCGGTTTAATCTGATCGTCTACTCCTGCCTGTACTATGAGCGATACGAAAGGCAATGCGCTGCCATCCATTATGGGGACTTCAGGCCCGTCTATCTCCACATATACGTTGTCTATCCCGATTCCGGAAAGGGCGGCCAGAAGATGCTCTACCGTCCCGACCCGTACTCTGCCGGCACCAAGAGTAGTTGCGAAAGTTGTGTCGGAGACGGAACCAACGCGCGCCTTAATGTACGCATTGTCCCTGTCGGTCCGGATAAATACCACACCCGTATCACAGGGTGCAGGTATAAGGCGCATCGTGATTTCACGACCGGAATGCAGGCCTTTGCCGGTCACGACTATTTCGTTCTTCAGTGTTCGCTGTGTACGCATTGCCCCATCTTTAAGCAAATTATATACCAATCTCAACAGCTATAATAATCAAAGGGTTACAATAGTGCTCTGTATCATAATTACATCTATTGTGTCCTGAAATCACTACTGTCAGACCTCACCGCCTACCACCATCTCGGGAATCCTCACCGTAGGCATCGCATCAGAAACCGGCGCTCCCTGGGAATCCTTTCCGCAGGTTCCGATGGCAAAGCCGAGATCAGACCCGACTTTATCTATTGAAAGCAGCACCTCCGGCCCGTTGCCGGTCAGTGTCGCACCCCTGACAGCTTCACCGACCTTGCCCTTTTCTATCATAAACCCCTCGGACACTTCGAACACGAACTCACCGGTGACGGTATTAACCTGTCCGCCTCCCATCTTCTTCACGAAAAAGCCCTTTTCTACAGACCTGATTATACTTTCGGGATCATCAGTCCCTGGCTGGATAAATGTGTTCGTCATTCTGGGAATGGGCCGATACCTGTAGGATTGCCTCCTGCCGTTGCCCGTAGGCTCGCAGCCCATGCACATCGCGGTGAGCCTGTCGTGCATATAACCTTTCAGAACTCCGTCGCTTACAAGTATGGTCCTTGATGAAGGGATACCCTCGTCATCGAACCTGAACGACCCCCTCCTGCCTTGCAGTGTCGAATCATCGATAATGGTAACGAGGGGAGATGCTATGCGTTCTCCTATCCTGCCCGAATAGACAGATATACCCTGTCTTGCAAGATCTGCCTCAAGTCCATGACCCACAGCTTCATGAATCATTGTCCCGCCTGCGGATGAAGATATGACAACGGGCATACGGCCACCGGGCGCCTTTCTTGCTCTCAGCATCGCCACTGCCTTCTCAGCCACTCTCACGGCCACCTCCTCGATCGGGTTTTCATCGAAGAGCTCGAACCCCTTGAGCCCACCGACCGGTTCATAGCCGGTCTGAATCACATCTCCCTCAGCAGCGACCACCTGCACGATTGCAACAGTATGGATTCTTTCGTCTTCTGCAAATGTGCCGTCAGATGCAGCGATAGTTACATTCTGAACAGAATCCCTGTAAATGATTGTCACTTGCCTGACCTTCGGGCTCACTTTTCTGGCTACTCTGTCAGCCAGTTCAACAATTTCTATTTTTTTCTTTGTATCAACGGAGTCAGGCCGCTGACTGATCCTGAATTCCACATCCGGAGCAAGTTTTCTCATATCGAGAACCAGATCACCTGCGCCACTGTCATCACGGATGGCGCGACTTACCGATGAAGCTATCCCAAGCAACGCCTCTTCCGTAAAGTCATTGCTGTAGGCGTAGGCGGACATCTCGCCTTTGATCACCCGAACTCCGACACCCGAATCGGTCCCGGACGAAAGCTTCTCTATCCTGTTGTCTTCAAGCTGAATAAACAGGGGGCTCATACGTTCCACAAACACGTCCGCGTAGTCCCCTCCTCCGGACAGGGCCTTTTTGAGTATCCTGCAAAGCAGTTCTTCCGGTATCTTATTGATTCTGGTCATAGTTTACCTTTCCGGAATTCGGTCGAACCCGTGCCAATAAATCCATCCGCATCCTGCCTGTTTCCGGGTCATGCCTTCTCCTGTGAATTCCACGAAATTATGGCACGGCTGATATTATACTATAATAGAGAAAAATCAGTGGACTCACCGCGGAATCAGGGGAAACGCAACAGACCCGGGCGATGGGCAGCATTTTCAACTGTTCGACTGAAAGGAGGTATCAATGTCAGCTATCGGAATCATAGGAGGCAGCGGTCTCTATGAGATCGAGGGATTCGAACTAAAAAAGAAAAAAAGAGTCACAACTCCCTACGGCAGACCTTCGGACAGCTACCTGATCGGTTCTCTTGAAGGGAAAAAACTCATATTCCTCCCTCGGCACGGGAAAGCGCACAAGATACCCCCACACATGATTAATTATCGTGCCAATATATGGGGATTCCGGGAACTTGGCGCCGAAAGGATAATTTCGGTCAGCGCAACGGGCGGTATAAAGAAGGGACTGAAACCCGGCAATATCGTTGTGCTTGATCAGGTCCTGGATATGACTCATGGAAGGCAATCTACTTTTTACGACGGAAAAGAGGGAGTAATACACGTAGATTTCACGGAACCGTTCTGTCCGGAAATGCGCAGGGCAATCATCAACGCCGGCAGGAAGGCCCGGATAGGGGTCAAGAATCGTGGCACATACGTGGCCGTCAACGGTCCTCGTCTGGAGTCCGCGGCAGAGATCAGGAGTTTTGCCATGCTTGGCGGAGATACAGTAGGCATGACAGGGATGCCGGAAACTTCACTGGCGAGGGAGATCGAGATATGTTATGCCGGCGTTACGGTTGTAGCAAACTATGCAGCCGGCATCAGCCGCACAAGATTAACCGTTGCCGAGGTCATGGAGGCAATGAAAAAGGCAACCGGCAACCTGAAGAAACTGCTGCGCACCGCGATCCTCACCATGCCGGAAGAAAGGAACTGCCCATGCGGCGGGACACTGAAGGATGCGAGGATTTAGAGGAAATAGTTATATTGACACTATACCAGCATTGGGGTAATGTATTGTAGAATGCCGGTAACATCAGCAAAGACATTCCGTCTCCTCAATGGAACACTGAGCGTGCTGATACTGGCCACGTTGCTGCTGATCGGCCGTGACATGGTAACCCTCAAATTCGGCAAAGTCGCCGCAACGTCCCCGGTGAAGACTGCTGTACCTGCCCCGGAGCATCGTGGGAACAGGGGGCTTCAGGCTTATGCTGACATACTTGAAAAAAATCCTTTCGGAGAGCGGGGCAAACTCATCCCCCTCGGTCATCAGGACAAGAAACAGCCCGCTCCGTCAGGTACGATCGCCAACCTGACACTTATAGGGACCGCTACCGGCCCCGGCAAAAGAGGATACGCCGTCTTTGAAGACCGGTCCCGCCCGGAGGAGGGCCAGAAAGGGTTCAGTACAGGCCAGAAAGTCTTCGATTACGGCAACCTCGTGGAGATAGGCGACTCTTTCGCGAAGATAGAAAGAGATTCCACTATATATACTCTCAAGATACCATTCGAAAAAATCGCTACTTCACGGCATCACAGCAAACGGTCTTCAAGAAAAAAAAATAAGACAGGCCGTACAACGTTCGCCCGCCAGGTCGGGGAAAGGCAGTACGTGCTCGACCGGAGGAAAGTCGAGCAGTCGCTGGCCGATCCGGAGAAGCTTCTTACTGACGCACGTATGCTTCCCAACATAAGGAACGGAAAGCATGAGGGGTTTGTGATAAGCGAGATAATTCCCGGCGGCCTGTACGACAGCCTGGGCCTGAAAAACGGTGACATATTGCTGCGCGTAAACGGACTCGAGATCTCCAACCCGGAAATCGCGATTCAGGCTATGTCGGCCCTGCGCGGCATGAACAGTGTGGACCTCGATATCATACGCGGCGGCAGCAATATTTCACTGAATTATCGGATACAATAGTCCCCTTGAATTATTGACAATTGTCCGGTTATTCATGATAATTGATAAAAACCTTCAATCTGCCGATAAACATACGTATGAGTATGTCATATAAAAAGATCAATATTTTCATCATCATCGCGGCAATGCTGATAGTGCCGGCCCTTTCCTTTTCGGGTTATGCAGCCTCCGAAGAGGATAAAAAAATGGAGGCCGACATCAACGGAGGCATAGCTTTCAAGTTCATTAATGTCGATCTTCCAACGGTCATAAAGTTCATAAGCGACATTACAGGGTATAACTTTATCTTCGACGACAAGATTCGGGGCAAGATAACCATTATCGCCCCTACCAAACTTACGGTCGAAGAATCCTTCTCTCTCTTTACATCAGTGCTGAGCCTGAAGGGATATACCGTCATACCCACAGCCGCCCGTACTTACAAGATTATCCCCTCTTCGCTCGCCAAACAGGCCGGAATAATCCCCGGAGACGCTAAAGCACCCGTCAACGAATCGTACATAACAAAATTGATTGAAACAAAAAACATAAAGGCCGAAGATGCGTTAAAGTTCCTGCGGCCTGTGGTGTCGAGAGACGGACATATTTCTGCATTCGGACCGCGCAACCTCCTTCTCGTGGTGGACTCGGCAATGAACATTGAAAAGATCAGTTCCATACTGAAGGCCATAGACAGACCGTCAGTCAGGGAAGAGCCTGCAAAAATAAATGTGTATTTCCTTGAACACGCAAATGCCGAAGACCTTGCCAAGGTGCTTCAGGGGATCATCAAGGATATCCGAAGTGCCATGAAGACCGTCCGGCAGGCAGCTCCCAATGGAAAAAGAAGCACCCCGCCGGTGTTGAATGTGACACCTGACAAGGCCACCAACTCCTTGATCATTGTGGCTCCTCCGGCAGAATACAGGAACATTGCAAAGGTGATAAAGACACTTGACAGAAAACGCAAACAGGTCTATGTGGAAGCCATGATCATAGAGGCGTCCATTGACAAACTCCGTGCCCTCGGTACGCGCTGGCGTGCCATTGCACGGAGCGAAGAGGAGCCTATCGTTATCGGAGGGTTCGGGAACATAAGTTCATCCACTGTCATAGATATCATCTCCGGTCTGGCAGGCTTCTCGGCCGGCGGCATGGGAAACTTCCTCGATATTCCTGTTACAAGTATCGGCTCGGACGGGACAGTATCGGTACAGACACTCACAGTTCCGGGCTTTGCCGCGTTATTCAGCCTGAACGATTTCAGAAACGCCGTAAATTTACTGTCTACCCCGCAGATACTCACCTCCGACAACCAGGAGGCTGAAATCCTTGTGGGTGAAAACGTGCCTTTTATATCTCAAAGAGAGCGGGATGCAACCACAAGCAACACTGTACTGAACTCGATCGAGAGGACCGATGTGGGAATCAAGCTCAGGATCACACCGCAGATAACTGATGGCGATTATGTAAAGCTCGATATATTCCAGGAGATCTCCGCAGTCAAGGATACGTCGGAGGAAATTCTGACAACTGTAGGGCCTACAACAACAAAGCGTTCCACCAGGACGACGGTAATCGTCAGAGACGGTCATACGGTCGTCATAGGCGGATTAATGCAGGAACGTGAAGAGGAAAGCATTACCAAAGCTCCTATTCTGGGAGACATTCCTGTCATAGGATGGCTGTTCAAGCATAAAAATGTTACCAAGAGCAAGACCAATCTCCTGGTTTTTCTTTCGCCCCATGTGGTGAAGGAGTCTCCGGAGCTGGCAGAAATCACGAGGGAAAAGCACAACTTTTTTGTCAAGACTGAAAAGTTCTACAATATGGGCGAGCTGCTGGTTCGATTTCGCAAAGATATTCCCCCGGAAAACGCCCTGCGCATAATAGAGGCAAATAAAGCTTCTGTAATCCACTATTACAGGGAACTAAATGCCTACCATCTGCAACTATCCACAGCCCAGGATGTTGAGGAAGCTGTCGCTGAGTTCAGCAGAATCCCCGAGGTCGAATATGCCGAGCCCAACTATAAAGTAAGACTGAGGGACATTCCAGGTGGTGTTACAAAAGTAGGGGAAAACAGCGGGCTCTTCCCGCAGATTAAGGCAAAAGACCCCGAGCCACCGGACAGTCAGTTCGTACCTGCGGAAGGTGATCCTGAGAGCAGCAGACAAGCTTCATCACCCATCGATACAGAGGGCGGACAGCCCGATCCTGGACAAGCCCCCTCACCGGCCCTCATCATCAGTCCGCCTCATACTGAAGACAGCCCGGCAGGGTCTGATCAAACCGTTACGAACAGTATGAAAAAAGAAAAAGAATCCGGCGTACCTGAGCAGCCGTCCTCATCCGCAGCAGTACGAGAGAGGGGCAGGGGCAGATTCAGTGTCCAGATAGGTGCATGGAAGCATCTGGAATACGCCATCGAAAAGATGGAAAAGATAAAACCCCGTTTCCCCGCTGTATCCATGAAAGACGAAGGAAGCTTTCATAAACTCATCATCTCCGGAATCAACACACGTGAGGAAGGACTCAGAATAGTGCGGGAACTCAAGGCCGGCTTCGATGTCAATCCCCTTCTGATCAGGCACAGGAACGACCGCTGACAGATGGAAAAAATCGGGCAGATCAGAGACGAAGAAATAGACAACGCTTTACTGGCTGACCTTTCACTGACTTTCGTCAAAAGCAACGTTTTCCTCCCTCTGAAGAAAGAGGGTGACAAGTTGATAGCCGCCGTAGCAGACAAGAGGGGAATCTATGCGCTCCGGGACCTTGCCCGGAAGATGAAGCTCAAGCCATCGCCGGTCACGATGGATGAGCAAATTATCATCGAAGCCATAAACAGAATTTACAGCCGGGCAACACGTGCCGAGGAGGTCATGGGAGAAATCCGGGGTGAAGATCTCTCGATGATCGCCACCGAGTTCGAATCTCCCAGGGACCTGCTCGAACTGACAGAAGAGGCCCCGATAATCAGGCTGCTGAACGCCCTGCTTATGGAAGCGGTCAAGGAAAAAGCCAGCGACATCCATATCGAGCCATACGAACAGGGCATCGATGTACGTTTCAGAATAGACGGCATTCTCCACAAAGTCCTTCAACCACCGCGAATTATCCATGATGCACTGATATCACGAATCAAGATAATTGCCGGACTCGATATCGCAGAAAAAAGACTGCCCCAGGACGGCAGAATCAACCTCCTGATAGGCGGCAAGAATATCGACATAAGGGTATCGATCATTCCCACAGCGATGGGTGAGCGTGCCGTGTTGAGACTGCTTGACCGGCAAACCGGAGTGCTCAGCCTGGAGATGCTCGGGTTCTCGGATGACACCCTTAACGATTTCAAGAGACTCCTGGCCAGGCATAACGGGATTATTCTCGTCACAGGACCGACCGGATCCGGTAAGACTACAACCCTTTACGCATCGCTTTTAAGGCTCAACTCGGGAGACAAAAACATTATTACTGTTGAAGACCCGGTTGAATACCAGCTTAACGGTATCGGACAGATTCCGGTCAATCCAAAAATCGGGCTCACCTTTTCGGCAGGCCTCAGATCCATACTGAGGCAGGACCCGGACATTATGATGGTAGGTGAAATAAGAGACAGGGAGACCGCGGAAATAGCTGTTCACGCCTCCCTGACCGGCCATCTCGTACTCAGCACACTGCATACGAATGATGCGCCGAGCGCGATTACCCGCCTGTTCGACATGGGAATAGAGCCGTTCCTTGTCTCTTCATCACTGATTTGTGTACTGGCCCAGCGCCTGGTAAGGATGATATGCCCTCACTGCAGGGAAAAATACCTGACTACCGGGCAGGAGCGCTCCTATCTCGGAATGCATGATCCCCCTTCTCACCTGTTCCGGGGCAGAGGATGCGAGCGGTGTACGGGAAAAGGTTATCTCGGCAGGACCGGTATATATGAATTGCTCGAAATAACCCCCGATATCAGATCCATGATAATCGAGCGAAAAGACGCCTCTTCTATCAGGGAAGCCGCTGTAGCCCAGGGCTTCAAAACACTTCAGCAGAACTCTACGGAGAAGATAGTCAACGGGGTCACCACCATCGAGGAGGTGCTTCGACTAACACACCGGGACAGCCGGACGTTCATCTGACAGGAGTATGGTAATTAGTGAGTGATGATCGAGATCAGAACAAATGCCGATTTTCAGATATAAGGGATACAGCGACAGCGGCTCTCGGGCCGAAGGCGTCATCGAAGCGGACAACCGAAGTGATGCGGTACTGAAACTGAAGGCTCAGGGGATCTTCCCCAAAGAGGTAATCGAGTCGGGCTCACAAAAGAGATTAACTCTGTTTCGCCCCTCACCTCATATACTGGCGGATATGACCAGAAGGCTTGCCACCTTGCACACATCCGGCGTTCCGCTCATAGATGCATTCAGCGCCCTCTCAAACGAACAGAAAGGACAGTGGAAAACAATACTGGTTGACCTGAAAGATGCGCTTGCCGGCGGCTCTTCTCTCGACAGAGCCATGCAGAGCCATCCGGAGATATTCCCTGATTTCTATACAGGCATGATCGCGGCGGGAGAATCGAGCGGAAGGCTTGATGAAGTCCTGACGAAACTCGCTGATTACCTTGAAACCGACGTCAGCATCAAGAGCCGCGTCAGAACGGCGCTCATATATCCTTCATTCATGGCCTGCATAAGCATCGTTATCCTGTTCTTCCTCTTCACATTCGTTATCCCGAAGATTACGCGCGTATTCGAAGACACATCGACAGCGCTTCCCATGATTACCGTAGTTCTGATCTGGGTAAGCGCCTTTTTCAGAAAGTTCTGGTGGCTGATCGTCCTGCTCATCCTCGGCGCGCTCTGGCTTACCGGCAAGGCGCGGGAGCGAAACAGGGAATTCTTCGACAGACTAATTCTTCTTGAGCCGACAGGGACAGTAATGAGCCTCTACATGCTCCGCTTCTGTCTGACACTCGGGTTCCTCCTTTCCGGGGGGCTCCCCATTCTCAAATCCCTGCAACTTACAGCCAAGGCGGTCGGCAACGCACACATTGAAAAGATAATAACGGCAGCCGAATCCCGTGTGTCACAGGGAGCATCACTCTCAGGAAGCCTCAGCGGATTCCCGCCCACTCTGCTGCAAATAATGTCTACGGGGGAGCAGACCGGAAGATTACCCGAGCTGCTCCAGAAGTCAGCCGCAACCTATGAAGAGGAGTTTGACAGGCGCCTTCAGCGATTCATAGGCATGCTCGAACCATCACTGATCCTGTTGATGGGACTTATCGTAGGCTTCATCGTTGTAGCGGTGCTGCTGCCAATTTTCGAACTTAACCAGATCATGCAATGAGTATCACGAAGCAAAAGAGCACCCGCCGCCGCATACGCGGATTCACGCTAATCGAACTGATCGTCGTGGTATTCATTATCGGCCTGCTCGCCGCCCTCGTTGTGCCGCGCATGATACACCGGACTGATGAGGCCAAGGTAACAGCCGCCAGGATACAGATCAGGAACTTCGAGACCGCTCTCAGGTCTTTCAGGGCCGACAATGGATTCTACCCGTCTACCGAACAGGGCCTGCATGCCCTCGTTGAGCCCCCCGATACCGGAAGGATTCCTGAACACTACCGCCGGGGAGGCTACACCGGAAAGAGAGAGGTGCCGCTTGATCCATGGGGGAACGAATTTGTATATATGTCACCCGCAACGGCAGGCGATTATGAGATCATATGCTACGGTGCAGACGGCCTTCCGGGCGGAAAGGGGATAGATGCGGACATATCGAGTATTGATGTGGACTAAGCACGGACACGGGAAAGCACATCGTTTGCTTTTAAAGACGAAAAGCGGTTTCACTCTGATAGAGCTCATAATCGTTCTGTTCATCATCGGGCTGATATCTTCCCTCGTCGTACCGCGCCTGATGGAAACCGGGAAGTCCGCCGCCCGCTCCGACGCAAAGCGGATCGGATTGACGCTTCGCTACGTATATGGCGAATCGATTACCAGAAAGATTCCTTATACACTAACGGTCGATATAGACAGAGGGCAGTGGAGATACGAAAGCGAGGCCGAATCGAAAAACTTTTCCCTGAAGCGAAAGGTGATGATCAGTGACGTGATCATACCATCCCTGGGAGAGATATCGTCGGGTGAAATAAAAATCGCTTTCACTCCCACCGGTCCGGAAGAGCCCCTGACGATACATCTGTCGGGCGGTGAAGCGGAATTTACCGTCATCTTCAACCATCTGAACGGGAGAGCAAAGGTATATGAAGGTTACAAGATCTGATCCTTCTCATGCCACGCAGCCGTCGGGCTTCACACTTCTGGAGGTGATGATATCACTGGCGATCATAGGGCTTGCCCTTGCGGCTGTCCTTCAGACGGTCAACTATCATTCAGACATACTCTACAGAAATACGCAAAAGACGATAATGTATCAGCTCGCGAAGGAAAAAATGAAAGAACTGCAGGAAAAACCGGTCGAAACCGAGGGCAAGGCCGGCGACCGGTTTGTTTTCACTAACAGGGTACGAATCGACCGTCATACCGGCATTGTGCAATTGACGACGACGGTAAGCGGTGAAGGGGAATCGGTGAGTCTGGTGCAGTTCAGGATGGAAGGCGGACAATGACGGTTCGCCTGTCACCCCATGACGACGCCTGTGCGCAGACCGGACCATTGACATCCGGTGGCACGGAAGCATTTACTCTTGTGGAGGTTCTTGTCAGCGTATCTCTTCTCACTATCGTGGTAGGCGCCCTTTACGCTTCCTATTTTTCTGTTCAGCGGGCCCTTGATCGTTATGACGGTGTGGCGCTCAAGTATCATGAGGTGAGAACAACTCTTGACATGATGAGACGTGAGATCGAAAGCGCAATCTTTGAGGAAGCCGGCCGGCCGGCTACCGGAAACGGAGTGGATTTCATCATCGAAGACAGGGACATTTTCGGCAGGAGTGCCTCTGTTCTGAAGCTGACCGCCTACTCCTTTCGGGGTGGCGGTCTGATCGAAGCTGTCTATTCTGTGGAGAATCAGGACGGGAAACTGCTTCTGCTAAAGACAGAAGTGCCTCCATCCGGCACAAGCGCTCCCGTCACGGTAACAATGATAGAAGATATAGATTCTTTTTCGATAGAGGCCTTTTTCAGAGGAAAGTGGGTCAGGACATGGAACGCATCCGACACCGGCAAACTGCCCGAATCCGTCCGTATCAGTATAAGATTCCGCCCCGAGTCCAGCCGTTCCGGGGAAAACGAAAAGGTTGTTGACCTGACCGAATACGCACAACCCATGATCGGGAGGAAACTGTGAAATTCCGATGCGGACCTTCATACAAAACTTTGGCCGCAGATGAAAGCGGTTCCGTTCTGATTATTACGCTCCTCCTCGTTACCATACTTGTGGGGCTGGCCACCGAATTCGCTTACGAGGTCTTCGTGGACTCCTCCGGCTTCTCAAACTGGGCCAATGCCCAGAAGGCATCCTATATTGCACGGTCCGGCCAGAACATTGCCGCGAGACTGATCCAGGAAGTAACGAACGAATCATATACCGCAGAACCCTACGTTTTTCTGCCGGTTCCCCCAGTATTCGAAGAAGGCACTGAACTTTCAGTCAAGATAGAGGATGAAAACAGAAAATTCAATATAAACAGCATCATCTATCCAAATGGACGGACCAATGACAAGGCCCTTGCTTCCTTGCAAAAGCTACTTGAATATCTTAATATTAATCCGGATTTCGCCTTTTTTGCAGCGGACTGGATTGACCCGGATTCTGAGCCGAGATCCGCCGGTTCAGAAGAGGAGGCGGCGAACAGATTTTTATGGAGTGCTGAAGAACTTGCGCTCATCAGGGGTATCGACAGCGAAGGACTGAGGAAACTGCAGCCACTTGTGACCGTATTCGGCAGCGGCCTGATAAATATAAACACGGCAGACCAGGCGGTCCTGCAATGCCTCAGCAAGGACATGACCGGCGATATGGCCCGAAGAATAATAGATTACAGAGAGAGTGCACCATTTCATGACAAAAATCATATTGTGCGCGTCGCCGGTCTTGAAGCCGTGGGTATCAGCATCCTTGACAGAATAACGGTAAAATCATCGACATTCAGAGTAATTTCAAAAGCCTCTGTCAATGCGGTTCCGAGAACAATAGAGAGCGTCACCGATACATCACGAACCGTTTATTACTGGCGGGAAGGATAATGAAGAAAGGTTTCATAGACTGGACATCTCAGGGTGTCAACCTGTTCGTCTTCGAAAAGGAAGGCGGCAAATTAGTTCTTTCAGAAACGGTCAGGATTTCTGAAAAAGCTGAACCAGCCCCGGACGAACTGAATGCAATCGCCTCCTGCGGCGTAGTCGAGACGGTTCTCAGCCTGCCTGTGGAGGAACTGGCATTCAGGGAATTAGAGTTTCCCTTTTCGGACCGTGGAAAGATCAGCGATACGCTGAGGTACGAACTCGAAGGCTCTCTGCTCGGCAGTGTGTCGGATTATCTGGTTGACCACAGGATGATCGACAGCAACGACACGACCCGTGTGCTGGCGGTATGCCTCGAAAAGAAGAGAATGGGGGAGATACTTGACCTGTACTCATCGGCAAGGATCGAGCCGCGTATAGTGACGTCACTCGACATAGCTATGAAAGATACAGGTGAAGATCTTATTAGCGGCAATATAGTCACCGATACATCCGCCAGAGCCCGGGCCGCAGAAGACCAATTCGACTCTCCTGCTATAAACCTCAGGCAGGATGAGTTCTCCTATACCGGCGACATCGAGCGGATCAAAAAGGGGCTGAAACTGACATCCGTACTCGTGCTTTTTCTTATCATAGCTGTTGCAGGACATTTCTCCATTAGCTATTATTCTGCCCGAAAGTACGGTGAGTCTCTGTCGGATCAGCTTCGCAGGAGCTATAGAGATGTCTTCCCCGGAGACAAAAAGATCATTGATCCCGGCAGGCAGTTCCAATCGAAGTTACGGGCTGCCGAAAAGAAGATGAACGCCCTTGCAGGGATACCGGCCCTGGAAATACTCATGAAAATATCGACCGCTGAGCATAAAGGAATAATACTGAATGAACTGACCGCTGAATCCGGCTCCATCATCATCAAGGGAAAAGCCGGTTCGTTTGAGCAGATCGACAGGATGAAGAGTGCTCTTGCCGGCATATTCGGCAGTGCAAAGGTTCTTGAATCCAATGCAGCGGTCGATGGCAAGGTGGATTTCTCTGTCCTTATAAAGGAGGCGAACAATGAAAATTGACGCCCGTCTTCTTCAAAGCCTGGACAGACAAACGATTGTGATGTTTATCCTATCTCTGGCGGGTATATTTATCATAGTAACTCTGACTGTCATGACCAAAGGTCAGCAAGTCACCAACAATGACTTGGAAAAACAGATCGGACAGATCAAGTCTCTCGGCAGCAAGGCATCTGAAGCAGTGGGTTTCGTCAGGGATATGGAAAAAAAGATAGCCGCGCACCGCTCACGGGGCGTAGTGTCCGAGATAAGCGATATACTCGAATCAATCGACATAAAGGCCAGCATTATAAAACCGCTCGAACGAAAAAAGACTAATGGATTCATTGAAGAGAGAGCGGAAGTAGAGGTTGAAAAGATCGACCTTAACGCGATAGTAAACCTGCTTTACAGGCTCAGGAGTTCCCCGGCTCCTATCATTATCCGGGGAATGAAGATGCGGGCTGATTTCGAAGAGCAGGAGAAGTTCACACTGAATCTTACGATATCCCTGCCTTCAAAATGATCCATTTTTTAGGGTGTAGTAATGCAGCTTCGTAAAATTTTCATAGTTCCTCCGGTCATCATACTGATCGTGATACTTGCCTGGCTTATCGTAATCCCTGGATCCCTGCTTCAGGAAAGTATCGAACAGGCAGCATCGAGACCGGGGAGCAACTTCGCTCTTGCAATTCAAGGCATGAACAAGGGGATCTTCTTTTCCCTTTCGGCGGAAAGATTGACCCTGTCCATGCAAAACAGTCCTGCACTGTATATAGAAAAAGTTTCGGCATCTCCCTCGGCAGCCACGCTGAAAAAAAGGAATCTGACCTACAGGCTTGACGGCTCGATCAGCGGAGGCACCATACACGGCGAAATATCGGTTGACGGCGACGGATTTCTCAGGATTCGTGATGCAGCGCTATCCGGTATTCCAACCATTATGAGATTCGGCATGAATATAAAAGGAACCATGACAGCTGATATCAGTTTTGACAGGAGCAAAGCCACGATCAGGTTCCAGGTCCCGGATCTCGGGATCGGGGATGAAGCACTTGCGGTCGTTCCGTTCGTAACCTCCTTCAGATCAATACAGGGTGCGGTCGTGGTCTCTGACAACGTCATAAAGCTCGAATCGGTCAGTCTTGATGGGGGCAAGGGACATGCGCGACTAAGAGGCAGCATAAACAACGGCATCATGGACCTCGCTCTTGAAGTAATGCCGGATATGGACAAATTAACTCCTCTGGAATCTATGATGATAGGTAAATATATCGTCTCCCCCGGCTACTACGTAATCCCGATCCACGCCCCCCTGCCGTGATAGCACCTTTCCGCCTTTCTCGCTTTTCCCGCTTTTCCTGTCCTATAATAAAACCTCTATGAAAAAAAACTCAGTAAATATGGATGAATACTTCATGGCGAGAGCACTCGACCTGGCCCGAAAGGGAAAGGGACGAACAAGTCCCAATCCGGCAGTAGGCGCCGTAATCGTAAAAGACAACCGTATTGTCGGAGAAGGCTATCACAGGAAAGCCGGTACTGCGCACGCAGAGGTGGTTGCCCTGAAAAAAGCTGGGAAAGCCGCCGTTGATGCAACCGTCTATGTTACTCTCGAGCCATGTTGCCATACAGGCAAGAGAACCCCTCCATGCACCGACGCGCTTATCCGGGCGGATGTCATGCGGGTGGTCATCGCCATGCGTGATCCCAACCCCATGGTCGCTGGCAAGGGAATCCGGTTGCTGAAAAAGGCGGGCATTGAAACAATCACCGGCGTGATGAAGAATGAGGCCAAAAGGCTGAACGAGGACTTCACAAAATTCATTACGACCGGTCTTCCTTTTGTAACTCTCAAGATAGCCCAGAGCCTCGATGGTAAGATAGCTGCTTCATCGGGTGACTCCAAATGGATCACCGGTGAAAAGGCACGAAGACATGTTCACCGGATGCGTAACGAATACGACGCTGTCATGGTTGGAGTAGGAACGGTGATCAGCGACGATCCTTCGCTCGACTGCCGCATCAGCGGAGGCAGAAACCCCTACCGGATTATTGTCGATACCTCACTGAGGATCCCGGTGAAGGCGAAACTACTCTCCCATGATGATTGCCGCACAATAATAGCCACGACAGGGGATGCACCGGACGACAGGAAGAAAAAACTGCTTTCAGCCGGAGCTAAAGTAATAACAGTAAAAAAACGGTCAGAACATGTCGATCTCAAGGCCCTTATGAAAGAAATAGGCAGTCACGGCATAATGAGTGTCATGATAGAAGGGGGATCGAGGATAGCCGCATCCGCCGTGCGGGCAGGAATCGTAGACAAAGTTATGTTTTATATTGCACCTAAAATCATCGGGGGGGACGATGCTGTGTCATCGATAGGCGGCAAGGCACCGCGATTCATCAAAGACTCCATATTGCTTGAAAATCTGACGGCAACAAAGACGGGAGAAGATATCCTGATCGAAGGATACGTCAGGCGTACAATCTAATCCTCAAAGCAGACCTCTACAAAAAAGGAACCGGCTTCAGTATTGAACGGCACCATAATTATAGGTGCTTTAGACTTGTGTCTGATCGTATGGCCCTTGCCTGCCACAACAGAGGGGATAGCCATGTCGAAACGGTATCCCTGTTCGCTGAGAATCCTCTTGGCGCCACCCGTAACCATATTGGTTATTTCGCCGACGAGATCCGTCACGGTTGAGTCCACAGTCTGGAATTCCTCATGAAGCATCCGCTTCGCAATATCGAGGATGACGGGCTCGGTAAATGTGATAGCCAGTGTCCCTTTTGCCTGCTCACTGGCCATGCCGATCAGGCCGGTGACGTCACCTTTGGCTATATTCGTTTTCTTGATCTCGGGCTTACCCGGTTCAGCCTTCAGAGAGGCCATGGTTGAGAGAACGTTCAATATCGATGAGAGAAACGGGTTAATGAACTCTACACTTATCACTTCTGCACCTCCAGAGAATCCGATATCTTCTTGTTCGCTTCCAAGATCCTGTCAGGATCATCGCCGCTCAGCTCCCAGGAGTACCTCCCCGAGGCATTGCGCTTCACCTTTATATGAACTGGCTTCTCCGGCCTTATTTCAAGGAGCTGCCGGAACTCTCCTCTGTCTTCATGTGGCAGACTTTCGTTATCAACCGTGCCACCGCACTGTGTAAAAAACATCATGGCCAGCGCAACGAAAATCCCACAGTATCCCTTCGCCCTTGCCTTCATGTCCCCGATCACAACGCATCTATTTTACATATTCGAAGTATTTTTGACAAAAAGAAATCGAAAAGGCGGGAACCGGTTCGATCGTCAATAGTTTCTGTATCTGTTAGTGATAGGAAATCTCCTGTCCTTGCCGAAGGCTCTCTGGGTAATCTTTATGCCGGGTGGTGCCTGGCGCCTTTTATACTCCGAATGGTCAACCATGGACACGACTCTGCGAACGCACTCCGCATCGCAACCCATATCTATTATCTCACCGAAAGAGCGGTCCTCCTCCACATATGCCTTCAACACGGGATCCAGCACCGGATAGGGCGGGAGTGAATCCGTGTCTCTCTGGTCTGGCTTGAGCTCGGCGCTCGGTTCCTTCAGGAGGATACGCTCCGGAATCAGTGCCCTGCCCTCTCTGTCGTTTCTCCACCGGCATAGGTCATAAACCAAAGTCTTGGGGACATCCTTTATCACGGCGAAACCACCGGCCATGTCTCCGTAGAGTGTGGCATAACCTACACTCATCTCCGATTTATTCCCTGTTGTCAGCACGAGCCACCCGAACTTGTTGGAAAACGCCATAAGGATGTTTCCACGTATGCGGGCCTGCAGGTTTTCCTCCGTGATGTCATGTTCTCTTCCCTTGAAATGTACTGACAATGTATCTAAATATACTCTGAATATATCGTCTATCGGTATCTCGGTCAGTTTCATCCCAAGAGAGCGGGCAAGGCCATGAGAGTCTTCCCGGCTTTCCCTGGACGTGTATTTTGACGGCATGAACAAGCCGTTCACATTTTCGGCTCCTAAAGCGTCGGCGGCAATTGTCGCAACAAGAGCTGAATCCACTCCCCCGCTTATCCCGATGACAACACCCCTGAAGCCGTTCTTTCTCACATAGTCTGCGGTGCCGAGCCTGAGGGCATTATATACTTCCTCTTCCCGCTGAAGACTCCTGACGGCCCTGTTTCTGAATCCCGGTTTCCCATAAGCATTCAATTTGTGGGGCACGGTAACGAATACAGGATGGGTCTTCGCCGGAACAGCAGAATCGCTCAGGCTGACATTTCTCTTCTTCCTTTTAAGATTCAGGTCAGCCATGACAAGTGTTTCATCAAACTGTACCGCTGAGACCAGCAAATTGCCATCAGAGTCAACAATAAAACTTCCCCCGTCAAATATAAGCTCATCCTGCCCGCCGGCCATGTTGACATAAGCGATAACCACACCGTATTTGCGGGCAACCCTCGACACATGTTGCAGCCTCAGAGAGGATTTACCGCTGTGATAGGGAGAAGCATTTATATTGATAATGAGACTTGCCCCGTTGAGGGCCTGCTCCCGCACAGGGGTCTTCCTGTGCCAGATATCCTCACAGACGCTAACACCCGCTTTAATGCCGTCTATTCTGAAGACAGGACACCGCCGGCCGGGCCTGAAATAGCGATATTCATCAAACACTCCATAATTCGGCAGATGTATCTTGTGATAGACGTCAATGACCCGCCCATCCGCCATGACAGCCGCTGCATTGTAAATACCCTGATTGCTGTCGCAAAAACCCGCAACCGTGATAATGCCTCTGGAGCACATGGCTATCTCATCGATACATTTCAGATTATCGCTAATAAACCGGGGCTTCAGAATCAGATCTTCAGGCGGGTATCCCGTAACGGCCAGCTCAGGAAAGGCTATGATATCTGCCTTCTTTGCCTTCGCCTTCCGGATTAATGACTTGATCCTGCGGGTGTTCCCATCGAGATCCCCAACAGTGGGATTTATCTGTGCCAGCGCAATCCTCAATTTTTTCAATTTCCCGACCTCATAACAACAGTGATTAATATAATTCAGAACCCTCGCTTTGTAAAGCAGCGGCATATTTCATTGACTCACAATACTCCAGGTTATATAATGGAGCTACAGTCGTTCTAAAGGGATTTCATCGGACTGAAAATATATCACAGCAAACAGTTCAGCCAATGCCTTCAAGGAGAATAAAATGATACGCGGAAAAACAGATTTCACTATCCTGACGGTTACCATCCTGACCCTCACCCTTATATTAGGATTATCATCTTCTTATGCTCTTGCAGGATATAGATCGGAAGACGTGATGAGTGCTCCCCGCATATCTCCGGAATCGGTTGAATTTCTCCAGAAGACCGGCAGGGCCATGGCCGAGATTGCAGCGGTTGTAGGGCCATCGGTCGTCAACATATCCTCAATGAGAACCGAAAAGGTGAGTTCCGCCCCTTATTCGCCTTTGTTCAACGATCCCTTGTTCAGAAGATTCTTTGGTGACCAGTTCAGCCGCAGCAGGCCTCAGCGTGAACGGAAGGCAATCAGCCTCGGCTCCGGTGTTATCGTGTCGAACAACGGATATATACTCACAAATTACCACGTTATAAAAAAAGCCGACAGTATCAGGGTACTTCTGTCCGACAAGCGGAAGTTCGAGGGCAAGGTGGTAGGCAGTGACCCGAAAACCGATCTTGCCGTGATCAAGATCGATGCCGGGGGACTGACCGCCATATCGATCGGCAACTCCGACAGGTTGCGTGTGGGGGAACTGGTTCTTGCTATCGGCAACCCCTATGGATTGAACCAGACGATAACGATGGGAATCGTCAGCGCCGTTGGCAGAGCCAATGTCGGTATCGCGGATTACGAGGACTTCATACAGACCGACGCCGCCATTAATCCAGGGAATTCAGGAGGCGCCCTGGTCAATGCAATGGGAGAACTGATCGGTATAAACACGGCGATCTTCAGCACCTCCGGCGGCTATCAGGGAATCGGTTTCGCCATCCCGAGCAACATGGCCCGCATCGTTATGAACAGCCTTATAGAAAAAGGCCGCGTAATCCGCGGCTGGCTCGGGGTCTCAATTCAGGAGATCACGCAGGAACTGGCCGAGCAGTTTCAGCTTGAAACTGGTGAGGGCACTCTCGTTGCCGATGTGGTTGAGGGAAGCCCCGCCGCAAAAGGCGGTCTTGAAAGGGGGGACGTGATTACGGCATTCAACGGCAGGAAGGTCAACGATCCGTTCACACTGAGGAACCTTGTGGCTGAAACACCGCCCGGCACAGACGTGGAGCTCACTGTCATCAGAGACGGGGAGGAGACGACCCTTACAGTAGAGATCGGTGAACTGCCTACAGGTGCGGTAAAGGCCGCCGCTGAGATAGAAAACGCACTGAAAGGAGTCAGCGTGCAGAACCTGACTCCCGATATCTACAGACAGCTCGACATTCCGGCAAAGATGAGGGGAGTGGTCGTTACAGATATCGAACCGGGAAGTCCTGCAGAAACCGCGTTGATGCCCGGCGATGTCATACTGGAGATCAACAGAAAAGCGATAGCCGGCATAGATGATTATGAAAGAATCGTCTCAAAGGTAAAGCCTGAAGAAGACCTGCTTCTGCTTGTATACAGGCGGGGGTCGACCATATTCGTAACTGTAAGCGCGGGGAAGTGACGAGTTAAGTAAAAAAAGAGTCAGAGGAGCTTTTCCCTCGCCGTCTGTTCGACTATCCTCATCACCTCTGCAAGTGGCAGCTTTTTTTTGCGCGCCAGCTTCACGCAATCATCGTACTCCGGAACTATTCGCCATTGCGACTTGTCACGCCGCGTCACCTTCACTCTCGCGACACCAAGAGGCGTCGATATCTTTCTTGTCTCTCTTCCGAGCACCTCGCGCCTCGCCCTGTAGTGTCTCAGCCCTATGCTCGATGTCTCAGTGAGTATCAGGCGCGACAAAAGCCCGACCGTTTCCTGATCGTCTTCACAGATCACACTGAGTTTTACCGCCGGACGGGACTTTTTCATTACTATCTGAGTCAGGAAGACATCGAGCGCACCGGCGCCGAACAGCCTGTCACTCAGATATTCGTAAATCTGCGGGTTCATGTCGTCTATGTTCGTCTCTATAACAGTCACCATGTCTTCTGAACGCATCATATCCCCGGCCATCTTTTCACCTACGATTACCCGGAGGACATTAGGACGGCCCGGCAGATCCAGATCACCTGCGCCGGTGCCGGCAGAGCTGATTTTCATAAGCGGCATCGTCCCGAATGAAGATGAAAGATATGATATTAACGCTGCACCTGTAGGTGTTGTCAGTTCGAGGGCTTCCGAAGATGAATAGACCGGCACGTCTTTGAGCAGCCTCACGGCGGCAGGCGCAGGTACAGGTATGACGCCATGTTCCGTGCTGACGCTGCCTCCGCCGGTATTCACGGCCGATGAATGAATCTCATCTATACCCAGAAGATCGAGGCATATGAGAGAGCCCATTATATCGACTATACAGTCCACCGCTGCGAGCTCATGCAGATGCACTCTGTCATACCTGCTTCCATGGACTTCCGCCTCTGCCTCGAAAAGGTTGCGAAAGATCTCTTTGCCCTTTTTTCGCATGACAGCCGGCAGAGATGCGGAGTCTATCACACTGCGCACATCACGCCACCGTCTCAGTTCCTGCCGACCCTTCTGTTTCGGGAGCAGTACATCCACCTTCGTGGCGGCAAAACCAGCCTTTCTGACCTCTCTCTTTTGAAGGCGGTAACCCTTGACCGGCAGCCGGGCAAGCATCTTCTTCAGAGAATCAAAGGAGGCGCCGGCATCGACGAGCGCGCCGAGGGTCATATCCCCGCTTATTCCGGAAAAACAGTCAAAATACGCAATCATAAGTTGGTTGTATGGGATAAGTGGCAAGAGGTACGTATTTATTCAATAAATAAATTTCCATTTACCTTACCCCATATCACTTACCTCTTACCTTCATCAGATTTATCTTATGCGCGAGTACCCCTGCGCCGAATCCGTTGTCGATGTTCATTACCGCTATACCCGGTACGCATGAGTTCAGCATGGCAAACAGGGCCGTAAACCCGCCAAGACTCGACCCATAACCTACCGATGTGGGTACTGCAATTATCGGCCTGTCGGTCATCCCCCCTATAACTGACGGAAGGGCACCCTCCATACCGGCAACCACGACAAGCACATTAGCCTCTGACAGAAGATCCCGCGAACCTATCAGCCTGTGAAGTCCTGCCACACCGGCGTCGACAACAGATTCCACTTTGCTTCCGAGGAACTCTGCCGTAACAACGGCCTCTTCAGCTATCGGCAGGTCGGAGGTGCCCGCACAGATCACAGCCACAAGCCCCGTTTTACGTTTGGCACCACCGGCGGTAATCATACCGGAGCGTTCATGAAGCACCGCCTTAACCCCCTTCTTCCTGCAGAGTGCTGACACATGTCTGAAAACCGATTGATCGGCCTTCGTTATCATCAGCTTCCCGCTCTTCTGAATGAGAGAGGTTGCTATGGCCTTTATGTCGGCCGCTCTCTTGCCGGAAGCATAGATCACCTCGGGTATTCCGTGGCGAAGCTCCCTGTGATGATCGATCCTCGCCATCCCGAGATTTTCATAAGGAAGATGCTTTAGACGATCCGTCGCCTCGCTCAGGCTTAATTTACCGTCCTTCAAAGACTTGAGAATTTTTCGCAGGGAGTTGCTGTCCATGAATATAATTCCTCAATACTCCGACTTGAGGCTGCGCGTCATCAGATCCCTGACAGCGTCTGCCGGCGCCCTGCCTTCATTGACCACACGGAATATCTGCTCGACAATCGGCATCTCCACGTTGTTCCTGATTGCGAGTTCGTATGCCGATCTCGATGTCGCCACGCCTTCAGCTACCATCTTCATCCCCGCAAGTATATCTTCGAGTTTCTCCCCGCTGCCGAGCCGGAATCCCACGGTATAGTTCCTGGAAAGGTTGCTCGTGCACGTAAGTACGAGATCGCCGAGTCCGCTCAGGCCGCTGAAGGTCTGCCGGTCGGCGCCGATCGCCTCACCAAGCCGGATCATCTCGGCCAGCCCCCTTGTGATAAGGGCCGCCCTTGTACTCGTGCCGAAACCAAGGCCATCCGATATTCCGGAGGCTATCGCCATGACGTTTTTGAGCGCGCCTCCGAGTTCAAC
>CAZZGC010000001.1:17630-45057 GCA_964653915.1 uncultured Thermodesulfovibrio sp. | reverse complement strand
GGCAATAAGTATCTTCATTGAGACGCTCTTTATACGGCATCATATAATAACACAGCAGGAAAGAGGAATGAAGACCCTGCCGGGATTCCGGAAAAAGGCAGGAAATGGTAGCCGGGAAGCCCTATGGTATGGGATGATATCGCCTGATTTGTTCATCGGATTTATGAATAATGTGTGCCCATCGGGGCTGTAGAGCTTCAGATTTAATGGGTGAGTAGGCTAAAATAATTGACTCATGAAACCTTCCATTATAATTTTCACCGATCTTGACGGCACGCTCCTGGATAACAAATATTCCTTCAGAAAGGCATTACCGGCTATCAGGCGCGTTCGAGAACTTGATATTCCACTGGTTCTGTGCTCCAGCAAGACATTTGCCGAGATCGAGGTAATCAACGAGAAATTACACAATAAGGCCCCCTTCATAACTGAAAATGGCGGAGGGATTTTCATCCCTCTGCGATATGGACTGAAAACAGGTAATGAGAGCATTGTCGAGGGCAGAAATGACATTTACCGTGTTATAAGGCTTGGAGCGAAATACGAGGACTTAAGGAGTGTTATCTGTACACTTAAACAGGAGGGATTCAGGATCAATGGATTCGGTGACATGACTGCCGGGGAAATTTCAAGGCTTACTGGCCTTGGAATCAGACAAGCGGCCCTGGCAAAAAAAAGAGACTTTGACGAGCCGTTCATCTATAATGATGTGCCCGCCAAGCTTCCTCTGATGAAACGGAGAATAACAATGATGGGATTCAGATATACCGAGGGCGAACTTTTTCATGTCATGGGAAACAGCGACAAGGGGAGGGCGGTCAGGCTATTGACAGGCCTGTTCAAAAAAAAATATGGCAATATCGTTACGATCGGAATTGGGGATAGCCCTAATGACGTGGAGATGCTGAGATCAGTGGAATATCCGGTGCTGGTAAAGAAATCAACCGGGCGTTGGCATCCAGGTGTCAGGTTGAGAAAGCTGAAAAGGATTGACGGGATCGGTCCCGAGGGCTGGAATATGACGGTTTTACAGCTACTTGAAACTCTGATCGGGTGAGGGGAATTTTCCCTGTTCAACCTCGTCTCTGAACGTCCGGATCGCCTGCATAGCCTCTTTGCCGAGATCGGCATAGCGCTTTACAAATTTGGGGACAAATCTCTCAAACATTCCGATTACGTCATGGAGCACAAGTACCTGACCGTCACAATGTGGCCCCGCACCGATTCCGATCGTGGGGATAGAGAGCTCACTCGTTATACGTTTGGCAAGACCCATAGGGATAGCCTCAAGCAGCAGTGAAAAGGCACCGGCTTCCTGAACCGCAATGGCATCCTCAACAAGTCTTTCAGCCGCTTCATCCGTTTTCCCCTGGACCTTGTATCCGCCCATTCGGTGAATGGACTGAGGGGTAAGGCCGATATGGGCCATCACGGGGATGTCCGATTTTGCCATGGCACTGATTTTCGGAACTATTTCGGAGCCTCCCTCCATTTTGACCGCAACGGCCCCCCCTTCCTTTAGGAAGCGGCCCGCATTTCTGACAGCCTCATCTATTCCGGTCTGATAGGACATGAACGGCATGTCACCGATCACCATAGCGTTGTTTACTGCGCGGCTGACCAGTTTCGTATGGTAGATCATCTCATCCATCGTAACCGGAAGAGTATTTTCGAGGCCCTGTACCACCATTCCAAGGGAGTCGCCCACAAGAATGACATCAATGCCCGCCTCGTCCACAATACGCGCAAACGGGTAGTCGTAAGCAGTGAGCATTGTAATTTTTTTCCCGTCGGCTTTTTTCTGCAGGAACTCGTTTATCGTAAAGGGCACGGATTATCTCCCGACGATCTCAATCAGCTCAAGGTCGAAATTAAGCTCCTTGCCTGCAAGGGGATGATTAGCATCCATGCGGAATCCGTTGTCGGTTTTGCCTATGACAGTTACCGTCACTACTTTCCCATCGGGCCGATGCATCCTTATGGTCTGGCCTATCTGGGGGTCGAAGTCACCGGGCGCATTAGCTCTTGAAAACTCAAATACCCTTGATTCATCCCTGAAGCCGTAAGCATCGTCAGGAGGGATGACAACGCTCTTCTTTTCTCCCGGTGACATGCCGGAGATATTTTTTTCGAATCCCTTAATAACCCTTTCATCGCCCAGGACGAATTCTATCGGCGCTGTCTCATATGTTGATTCAACCACCTGCCCGTCAGCATCACGGAGCCTGTAGTGAACCTTGACTCTGTCTCCTGTCTTTGCCTGCATTATTCCTCCTTTAACGCTTGAAAAATCTGGAATGATTATAACACATGACCGGTCCGAACATTCGAAATTTCAGGCCCCGCTTTTCTTGAAACCGTATAACATGAAGACCGTCCCTCCAAGAATCATAGCGAGACAGAGTATCTGGCCGAGAGTGAAAAAGCCGAAAACGAAACCTATCTGAGGGTCCGGTTCCCTCACGAATTCTATGAAGAACCTCACCGCTCCATAGCCGATAATGTATAGAGAGAGGATGAATCCGTCAAAGCTCCTGACACGCCGGAGACTCCACAGTATTATGAAGAGAAAGATCCCCTCGAAAAAAGCTTCATAAAGTTGTGAAGGATGCCGCAGCACGCCGGAAGGATCGAGAGGGAAATACATCCCGATTGGCAGCGAAGTAGGTCTGCCGTAAAGTTCTCCGTTTATGAAGTTGCCTATCCGGCCGAAAGTATAGCCCAGGGGGATGGCCGGTATTACAAAGTCCACGAAACTGAAGAACCTGATCCGGTTCCTCCTGCAGAACAGGGCAGTGGCGGTCAGCACACCTATGAGGCCACCGTGATAGGACATCCCGGCAAGACCGGTGAATCTGAAACCGCCGTCAAAGCTGAAGGGAAGAAAAATTTCAGCAGGATGTGAGATGTAATAGGAAAGGTTATAAAAAAGGACATAACCTAATCTCGCTCCGAGCATCAGACCTATGACAGCCCAGATAAAGAAGTTTTCTACATCGGCCTTCGAATAACCGAAATGTTCATGACGGAGGCGGTAAAGGCACAACATATAAACAGTAGAGAACGCTACTATATACATGAGGCCGTAGTACCGGAGCTGAAACGAACCGATCCTTAATATGTACGGACTCAGATGTTCCGGGATGTGTTGCCAGAGGTTTATCAAACCAGCCATTTCAGTTATGAGGAAACGCTCCCGGTATTCATCCCTGATCAATCAGAGAAGGCCGGCACGCTCCATTATGAGCGGAACTTTATCCTCCATCCCGATCGCCATGATATGAACACCGTCACATATATTCTCTTCTTTAAGCTGCCTGATATGACGGGCCGTTATGTCAAGCCCGGTATCGAGGGCCTTTTCCTTGCCAGCCTCTTTCAGTTCGTCTATCAGTTCCTGCGGAACGGTTATACCCGGTACGAATTTATTAAGGAAGTTTGCCATTCCTGCACTCTTCAGAACCACGAATCCGGCCAGGATCTTAACCGGAAATTTCCTTGCAAATGACATGAATTCCTTGAACTTTCCGATATCGTAAATGGCCTGAGTCTGGAAAAAGTTGGCTCCCGCCTTTACTTTCTTTTCGAATTTCATGAGCTGGGGTTCTATAGGATTGGCTTCCGGGGTTACGACTGCGCCCTGAAAAAAACCGGTCGCGCCCTTCAGCTCATTACCCATCATATCTCTGCCCTTGTTGAGGGAATCAACTACCTGCAGCAGCTGCACTGATTCAATATCGTACACCGGCTTGGCCTCTTTGTGATCACCGGCAGAGACATGATCTCCGGTCATGCAGAGAACGTTTTTTATGCCCAGAATGCTTGCACCCAGGAGATCTGACTGAAGACCGATCCTGTTCCTGTCCCGGCAGGTCATCTGAAGAATGGGCTCCAATCCTCTTTCCATGGCAATTTTGCACACGGAAAGGGAATTGATTCTCATAACCGCTGACTGATTATCTGTGACATTTGCCGCATCGATCTTTCCTTTCAGCAGATCTATATGGTGCAGCATCTCCGAAATATCCGTGCCCTTTGGAGGGCCAACTTCGGCTGTTACAACGAACTTGCCTGATTCGAGGGACTCTTTGAATGACATATTGCTATTCTCCTCCATGGATAGTATGAATCAAGTTTTTATTGGATGCATTAAGAATCAGCGCTTCTTTTCTTTTCTATCCTTTTTTGTCTGAAGACGGCCGGGTTTTGCGCCTGCAGACCAGTTTTTGGGTTCAAGTGGTTCTTTTAATTCATCGAGATTACCAAGCGTCTTTTGCCTTTCATATATTCTTACCCACGCGCACGGCATCTCTGAGTTTACTTCACACATACCGTCACTCATGCCCCCGCACGGTCCGATCAGCAGTCCTTTGGGGCAGTTTGTTATCGGGCATATACCGGCGGTTTTACCGATAATGCATTCCCCGCACAGCGAGCATCGTTCGTCAAACATCTGGAAACGCGTCATGTTTCCAAGAAACTTTGAGTCATTGGCAGGGAAAACCGGTTTGTCCGGGAATATCTCGACAGCGGATTGGGTGCCGGCTCCACACGACATTACTATAATCGCATCGGCAGTCTGGCAGGCCTCCTTGTCTTTCTTCAGCTCTATCTTTGTGCCGAGGGTTTGACAGCCGGTTTTGGGAACGAGCATTCCGGTGACGGTCTTGCCGTTCTGTTCAAGGAATTCCGCCATCTCCTGAAGAGCTTCCTCATTGCCTGTGCCGCAAAGAGATGCACACTCGGAGCAGCCTATAAGAAAAAATTTGTTGTATTTTTTTATAATCTCGAGAATATCCTGTCTGTCTTTCTGCGTGGTGATTATCATCGTTTCCCTCCATTGCTTACTGTGGCCGGCATACCGGCGGCTCAGTTGAATTTCTTGATGAGTTCGAGAAGTTCGACTCTTGTTGATTCCTTGGTCCTGAAGATACCCCTGACTGCGGATGTGACCGTACGGGCGTTGGGTTTCCTGACGCCCCTCATGGACATGCACAGATGTTCTGCATCAACAATAACCATGGCGCCCTTGGGCTTGAGTTTTTCCATTATCATGTCTGCAAGCTGAGCGGTCAGACGCTCCTGTACCTGCGGGCGTTTGGCAAAGAGTTCGACCGCCCGGGCAAGCTTGCTCAATCCAACAATCTTTCCTCTTGACGGCACATAGGCGACGTGGGCCTTGCCGATAAATGGCAGCAGGTGGTGTTCACAAACAGAATAGAACGGGATATCCTTTAGCAGAACCATCTCATCGTGACTCTCACCCTCTATGGGGGTCAGAATTTCCTCGGTTGGAGTACTGAGGCCAGAGAATATCTCTTCATAGAGATCGGCAATGCGGCGTGGTGTGTCCTTTATTCCGGGCCTGTCGGGATCTTCACCAATGCCTTCGAGGATTAGTCTGACACCTTTTTCTATCTTTTTTCTGTTCATGGGTAACCTGGAACCACATTAGAAAGTGGAGAAAGTTTAACATGCTGCATTAAGCAGTGTCAAAGACAGCAGAGCGGAGGCATCCCCTTCAGGGACTGCCCCCGGTGTGCATTCTATTTCATCAATTCGGGAAATATTGCTTCCATGGCATCCACTGCATGGACAGGGTGACTCGCGGGATCGACAGCCCTGCCATACAGCTTCTCAGCGTTGTCCCTGACCTCATCCAGGGATGCGCCTGAATAAGAAGCGAGGAGTTCCGAAAAGACTTTAATGACCGTTGTCTTGTGGTCCTCGATAGCCTTCCTGACACTGCCGACGTGCCTGTAAAGCATTCCTCTCCAGCCCTGATGTACGAGTTTGGTCACTGTCGCCGGACCTACTCCACCGGTCTCGAGGGTAAAGGCGCAGGCCTTTGAACGTGCAGACGGATCAACATCTCCGTATGGTTTCCTGCCGTCTTTTCTGAATGATGTAGAGGCATCTATTATCAGGACTCCTTCCCTTATCATATCGGATGTGAAGAAGTACTCCGTATCCGGGTGAATGTTGTAGGGATGGAATCCCATGCAGGAAAATATTATATCTGCTCTCAGGGTCAATTCGGTATAGACACGAAGCTGTGTCTCTCTGTCGGTCTTTCCGCCTGTACCGGTGCGGGTATGTAATGGACCCAGGGCGGTTGCGTCCAGACGTTTCAGCAGATTGAACAGTGGTTCTCCGACGATGTTGCTTCTGCCGGCTACGAGAACCTCCAGTCCTGCAAAGCTGGCAAGCCCGTCCGGCCTCATTTTAGCGCCCCTTTCACGGATGAGATAAACGCTGGCAAGGTCTATCATGCCGGACGGTGTGCAGCAGTCATAGTATCTTTCTGCCCCGAGCGACATGAGGCCGAGCGTGACCTGGTTGAGCCCGTCACCGTCTTTTGCAATGTTGATTCTGTTACAAAGCGCGGTAGTATCGATCACGCGGCCGGCTTCGCCGCCAAAGGGGAGCTGAAACATCAGTATTGATATGGAATCGTCCGTATTCCACTGTTCGAGCTTTTCATAAAGTTGTGCCGCGGTGACGGACGAGGGAAATTCCTCAACCATGCTCGAAAGCCCCGAGAGCTTCGTGGTGTTGGACTTCATTCCAACGTAGCTCCTTGATGCTGCGACTTTGGGGTCGTCCTTGTCACCTACCAGGACAGTAAGGACTTTTGACTCGGCAGGATTGATGTTTTTCATGGCCGGTATATCAGACAGAAAATCCGCTCTGCGCTTGAGTTCGGGAATGATCATCTCCTGATATCCCCTGGGATACTTCTGTTCCCCTTTAACAACACCCGAACCATTTATTACAGCATTGTATTCCTCGCCTCTAAAGGGGCGTGATATAACGTGTCTGAAATCTTCCTGGTTGAACAGCCAATGATTGATCCCGCCTATGCGTCCACTGTATTCTCTGTATGCCATATAGTTCCTCCCTGAAATTTTTTGGTAAAGATTTAAGACGTAAGACAGATAATTGTAATTAGGCGCATCGCCGTTGTCAACTTCCGGGGCATCTTATCTTCCTTTTATCGGTGATTATTATGTCAACTTTGATATCGTGTGGTTCTGCCGGGATATTGGAGCCGATCTGTTCCTCAAAAGCAAGAGCCACGGTCGTGATATGATGGTCGATACCAGCAAGCTGTTTTGATTCATAACTGAGGAGCCGGTCATAGTATCCACCCCCGTAACCAAGCCTTGCTCCGTTGATATCAAAACCTGTTCCGGGAATAATGATCAGTTCCACATCTGCAAGACTGACCTCGCTGGCCTTCCTGACAGGGGGCTCGGGTATGCCCATATACCCTTCCGAGAGTTCATCGAGGGCCTTAACATGAAAAAGCCTGAGTCGTCTGTGACGCGTATCAACACGGGGTAAAATCAGCTTTTTACCGGCGGTTATTATGTCTTCGAGTATATTGTATGTACTCACTTCGGAACGGAAGGACACATAGCACAGTATATTCGATGATTCGTTGAACCGGCCGAGAGAAAACAGACGGTTTTCTATCGCCGCCTCCTTAGTTCTGCGAATATGAGGCGGGATCGCATCCCTCCTTGAAATGAAATTTTTTCTGAGCCGTCTTTTCATTTTTCACTAACAAGTTTCTCAATTTCAGACTTGATCCGCCTTACCGCATCCACGGCTTTCGGGGATGTTTCAAACGACGGCTTTCCCCTCATGTCCGCCTCGGTGATGGAATCATCCTTTTTTATCGCACCGAGGAGTATGAATCCGCTCAGTGCTTCACGGATAAACGCAACGTCGTCATCGTTTCTTACCTTGTTGGCAATGACGAACACCTTCTTGATTCCTAAACCGTCAGCCATATCTTTAACAAATTCTGCGGTCTGAATGCTCCTCTGGCCCGGCTCAACAACCACGATAAATGCATCTACACCTTCGGCGGTTCCCCGGGTCAGGTGTTCTATTCCGGCTTCCATATCAACTATTACCACTTCATCGCGTTCTGCAATCAGATGTTTTAGAAGCCTTCTCAACAACGTATGTTCAGGGCAGTAGCACCCGGAGGCAGCCAGTTTGGATTTGCCCATTATGAGGAGTGTAATATTACCTGTCCTGAAACCGAACTCATCAGGGATGTCGTCCACTCTCGGATTGATCTTGAAAATGCCGCCGCTGGTGCCGGGTTTCGCCCCTGTTCTCTCCTCGACCAGTTCGGACATTTCGGCTATCGGCTTGAGCTTTGCCGCGTCCTCTCTCGAGACCCCTATGGCTGAAGCAAGATTGGCGTCCGGGTCGGCATCCACGGCGATGACACGTTTGCCTTCGCAGCTGAAAATATATGATAGAAGGGCAGAGACGGTTGTCTTCCCGACGCCACCTTTCCCGGTAACCGCTATTTTCATTTAATAATCTCCTTTCACCACCAGTGCACTCTCCCGATATTACTCCTCCCGATAAGCCGGGATTGCAATGGCAGATAACGATATCATCGCAAGTGGATGAAGGGAGCGTAGCAACTTCACCTATTCTTGCAACGTTATTGATGAAATGAGCAATAAAAAGATGTCGAAAAATGGTAACACCGGCACCCGAAGTTTGTCAAAAGGGAGTACCTTGCAGTGCAAGGAGGCGGATGAAAACGTGTCATCTATTTGTGTATAATGACATTATGAATACAATAGGGGGCAATGGTTCAACACTTTAGTATTTAATAATAAATACCGAAATGGACTTAATGAGTATAGAAGAGATCATGAAGAGGAACCTGCGCTCCGAGCGTGATGAAAGGGGACATTTCAATCTGCTGCGTTACTTCGCGATTTCCAGTATCGGAATCTTTATTCTCGGGGCCGTCATTCTCGGCGTTGTCTTTGTGAATCTCGAGAGGAATATGCTGGTAGATTATGCACTTTACTCTACTAAGCACTTAGCGTATCAGCTCAGTCACCGTATTTTCGAGGAGGGTCTGATAGAGACAGACGACAAAACGTCCGGCGTGAAAATCAGGCAGGATTCTCCTGAATATGAGGCTCTGGACAAGATGATCAGCACCTATATATCAGGATCGAGCGATATTCTGAAAGTCAAGATTTTCGACAAACAGGGCAAGGTTATATATTCCACGGATGAACGCAACATAGGAATATACAGTTCACACGAGAGGCTAATGAAGGCGCTTTCGGGGACCGAGAGTTATGAACTGACCGGCAAAATGAAGCCTCTCGCAGGGGAGGCGACCGAAGCGGGAAGGCTTTATTCTGTAGACCTGCTCGAGGTCTACATTCCCCTGCACAATACTGAATATTTCAGCAATGAAGACATACAAATTCTCGGGGCCTTTGAGATCTACAAGGATGTCAGTGTGGTCTTCAGCCGGGCCCGCAGGGCCGGTATAATGCTCTTCGGTCTGGCGTCCCTGGTTATGCTTCTGCTTTTTCTGGTTCTGTACATGGTCATAAGAAAGGCTGACAGCATCATCAAGGAACGCAGTGATCTGATAGCAAGATACAACAGGGAGCTGGAAGAGGCACAACTTGCGATTACCAGGAGCATTGATGAGGTCATAGAACACGGAAGTTTTCATGTTCGCTGCACAAACAACAAGCTCCTCAAGTGCTGGGAGCACAAGAAATGTGACAAGACGGAGTGTCCTTCGTATAAATCCGAAAATCTCAGGTGCTGGCAGGTGGCCGGCACATTCTGCGGCGACAAGGTTCAGGGGTATTTTGCCAATAAATACGGTGATTGCAGAAAATGCGACGTTTTCAAAAACGCCTTCAGAGACCGGATCACAACTATTGGAGAGAGTTTCAATAATATGATGGCCCTGTTGCAGAGCAAACACAGTCAGTTGAGCGAACTCAACGAGAGGCTCAACAGGATGATCGATACGGACCCGTTGACGCAGGTCGGCAACAGGCGAAGCTTTCAGAAGAGGATGGACAATATTCATCTGATGTCACTGCGTTACAAGCATATTTACAGCTTAATCATGTGCGATATAGACGAATTCAAGCTCTATAATGATACCTACGGACATCAGCAGGGTGACTATGCGCTTATAAAGGTCGCAAAGACCATAAGGGAGAATCTCCGGAAAACCGACGAAGTCTTCAGATGGGGAGGAGAGGAGTTTGTTATAGTTCTGCCGCAGCAGAGCATGAAGGAGGCTATAAAGATAGCCGAAAACCTCAGAATCCGCATTCAGGCACTTGCCATTGATCACAGCGGGAGCAGGTTCAGAGTCCTGACCGCAAGCTTCGGTGTTGCTTCAAGCAGCACCGAAAATATCAACTTTATCTCCTGGGAAAATGTCCTTAAAATAGCCGATGATGAGCTCTACAGAGCAAAGGCTGCGGGCAAGAACAAGGTGTACCCGGCTTTAAAGAAGATAGACGGCAGAGGAACGGCCTGAGCAACTACCGGTTTATGCCGGACAGCAATGCATTTCTCATTGTATCCACCGGAGGCATAGTTCCGGTCCAGAGCTCAAATGCAAGGACGCCCTGCCAGAGCAGCATTCCTGAACCGTCTAAAACTAATGCTCCTCTCTGTTTCGCTTCCCTAAGAAGAGGTGTTTCCCGGTAAACGAGATCATAAACTATCATCTCAGACGATATCTGGTCCGTGTCAAACGGGATGGGGTCGGAATTGCTGAGGCCGAGCGGAGTAGCATTTATGATGAAATTATAGCTATGCAAGGAAGGCATGCTCTCAGCTGATTTTGTGTTGTTTCTGATTTCTGATAAATCTCTGACAAGATGTTCGCACTTTGTCCTGTCAATATCGAATATCGTAAGGGAGGCAGCTTTGTCACTTATGTAATAACTTATGGCGCGGCATGCACCACCGGCGCCCACAATGAGAACGTTTTGCCCATCCAGTGATACACCGGCTTCTTCGAGAGACTTCATGAACCCTCTGCCGTCTGTGTTATAACCGGTAAGAGTACCATCTGTATTCGTAACTGTATTTACCGCTCCGATGAATGATGCCTCTTTGTCCGTACGGTCGAGAAGGGAGATAACCGCTTCCTTATGAGGAACCGTTATGTTTACGCCTGCCAGGTTGAGGCTCCTGATCGCCTGAACTGATGCTGCAAGGTCTGCGGGTTTGACATGAAAGGGGATATAGCAGTAATCCATCTGCATGCTTTTAAATGCTGCATTGTGCATAAGTGGTGATAGCGTATGACCTATGGGGTCACCGAATATACCTACAATTTTAGTCTTTCCTCTGATCACCATTCTTAATAGCCTGTAAAAGCCCCCCGGCAGTTGGTTCAATTGACAAGACTTTCAGTCCCGTACTCTCCTGAATATCTTTAAGTGATACATCGTCAAGAAAAGTGTCGGAATTGTTTTTCAGCATCAAGTCCGGGATAACGAGATAATCAGCCCTTGTCTTTCCTACAATACTTTTGACAACATCTTTTCCTGTCAGCAGGCCGGTCACAGTGACCGATGAACCGAAAAACCTATTTTCTACACCGAACACGTCAATGTCAAGGCCTTCGATAGCTGTTTCCAATCTTTTGGCATAATCTTCAAGAAAGGGTTTGAAAGAGATCCCGGTTACCACAGCTATCTTGCGTGGTTCTATCCTCCGGGGGAGCCTGATCGTCTTTGCTTCATGAAGAAACTGAGGCAACAAACCTACCCCGTTTTCGGCCTGTGGCAAATCGCCATATTCTCTTAAAGGTGGAGTGGGTAACTGCGCTCGCAGGTAAAACTCGTCGGCAGGATGAACAACAGGGTCGCCGTGCCTCTTTTTCAGGCGCCTTCTGAAGCCCTTTACAATCTCCAGTACTTTCAGGGCAACTTCTCTGTTTACATGTTTGACATTGCCGCGGTAGTATCTGGTAAGTCCGACCGGCACGACCGCAATAGATGAAACATAAGGGTACAGCTTCTGAAGGTCCTTTATTGTAGCCGAGAGCACTTCACCGTCGTTGATTCCCGGGCAGACAACAATCTGAACATGAACCCTTATCTTATTAGCTGCCAGTTCCTGAAGCTCAGCAAGTATCGGGGGAGCTTTGGGGTTGCCAAGCATCTTTCTCCTGATTACGTCATCCGTAGCATGAACAGACACATAAAGAGGGCTCAGGCGCTGAGTAAATATGCGTTTTTTTTCTTTCTGCCTGATGTTGGTGAAGGTCATGTAATTGCCGAACAGGAAAGACATACGGTAATCATCATCCTTCATATAGAGAGGCCTTCTCATTCCTCTGGGCAGCTGATTGACAAAGCAGAATATGCATCTGTTCCGGCAGGACCTTACCCTGAATGATTTTATTTCAATTCCGGGATCGGTCATGGAGTCCCTGACAAGCTTGAAGTTGAAGTTTCGGGCGCCCCGCCTGACCTTGAAGTTCAGGATATCCTCCTGGGAATAATACATGTAGTCTATGATATCGTTTACCGGGTTGCCGTTAATCGTGAGAATTACATCACCTTTTTTCAGTCCGGCCTGACAGGCTGGACTATCTTCGGAAAGGTGAGATATCAGAGCCTGCATATCAGCGTGTATCCTCTCTGTTCTCTGCAGCGGCCATCTTCAGCCCCTTTTGAATGTATTGAATGCCGGAAGCAGCTGTCAACAATGCTACGGCAAGAAAGACGGCCATAGGTATAGGTACACCGCCTCCTATATCTACAAAAAGTATGATCATGCCTATCAATATGAACTGACAGGCGCTGGCCGTCTTGCCGAGCATGCTTGGTTCCACTTTGAGACTGCCGGTAACAAAATAAAGAATTATGCATCCCACTACGACGATTATATCCTTGCTGATGACAACGATGGTCAACCACTTAGGCATCAGGTCGTAGATTGTCATCATAATGAATGACGTGACTATGAAGAATTTATCGGCAACAGGATCGAGAATTCTGCCGAGATAAGTCATCTGGTTTGTGAGGCGGGCTGTGAGACCGTCCAGAAGGTCTGTAGCCGCAGCGGCTATGAACAGGGCCAGGGCATAGTCGTATTCCCTGTACATGAGAGAGGCCGCAAAAAAAGGAAGAATCAGTATTCTTGCTACAGTCAGCGTGTTTGGAAGATTAGTCACCACGTTCAGGTTCCCGATTATGAATGATGTCCGAAAAAAAAAGGTTTTCTTGAGACCGGCTATCAAAATAAAAAAAGCAGACGAATACAGCGTTTCAGTTAGCTTAATGAAAATCGAGCCCCCTGTCAATGAGGGCAGGGGGCTCGATTGATCTGTGGTTAGAACAGTCCTTTGACTTTACCTGTTCCAGTGTCTACGTCGACCCTTCTGTAAGCCGGATCAGAACCTGTGCCGGGCATAAGTTTTATAGCTCCTGCCACGGGCACCACAAACCCTGCTCCCTTATACGTAAGGATGTCGCTGACGAGCAACTTCCAGCCAGTTGGCACACCTTTCAGATTCGGGTTGTCCGAGAGGCTGAGATGTGTCTTGACCATGCATGTGCCCAGTTCAGACATCCCCGGATCTGCCTCCATCTTCTTTGCTTTGGCAAGGGCCTCGGGGGTGTACTCGACACCGTCTGCTCCATAAACCTGTTCAGCTATCATTTCTATACGGGTACGCAGAGGGGTATCGAGAGAGTAGAGAAGCTTGAAGTCATTGGGCTCGTTGCATGCCTCTACGACCGCATCGGCGAGTTCAAGTGCCCCCTCTCCTCCGTACTGCCAGTGTTTGGAGACTGCTACGCGTGCACCCGCCTGTTCAGCAAGCCGGCGAACCGCATTTATTTCGTTGTCAGTATCAGTATAGAATGCGTTTACGCATACAACCGGATTTATCCCGGCTTTTTTGACCGTGTTTATGTGATGCACGAGATTTTTGCAGCCTTCTTCCACCCATCCCACGTTTTCCTTGAGATACTCTTCCGGCATTGGCCTTCCCGGCACCGGAATGGGTGCGCCGCCATGACATTTCAGTGCTCTGATTGTAGCTACGAGCACAGCGGCGTTCGGTTTAAGTCCGGAGAACCTGCATTTGAGATTCCAGAACTTTTCGAAACCGATATCCGCTCCGAAACCGGACTCTGTAAGATGATAGTCTCCGAGCTTCAGTCCGACCCTGTCCGCAATGATCGACGACTGGCCGATGGCGATGTTAGCGAACGGTCCTGCATGAACAAGGACAGGCTGTCCCTCGATGGTCTGCATCAGATTGGGATTGAGAGCCTCGACCATCCATGCCGTCATGGCGCCTGCAACTTCCAGGTCTTCCGTTGTTACAGGGTTTCCCTTTTTGTCATATGCAACAACTATCTTGCCCATGCGCTCCCGCATGTCCTTAAGGTCAGTGGCTACAGAGAGGATCGCCATGACTTCGGATGAAACCGCAATGGCAAATCCGGAGCGCATCATGAAACCGTCCATCTTCCCGCCATGCCCGATAGTTATATCCCTCAGCGCCTGTGCGCAGAAATCTATAATCCATTTCATCTGGACGTTGCGGGGATCGATATCGAGACGTTTCAGGTTTCTTTTTGCGAGCTGACTGTCATCATAGTTGAACTCGTGCTGCATTCTTGATGTAAGTGCAACCATTGCCAGATTGTGGGCGTTCATTATGGCGTTGATATCGCCGGTAAGACCAAGCGAGAAAGGGGTCAGAGGGATGCACTGCGACAGGCCGCCTCCGGCTGCCGATCCCTTAATGTTCATGGTAGGGCCTCCCGATGGCTGCCTGATGGCGGCTATAACATTTTTGCCTCTCTTGCCCAGACCCTGTGTAAGACCCATGGTGGTAGTTGATTTTCCTTCACCCAGGGGAGTGGGAGTAATGGCTGTAACATCTACGTATTTGCAGTCAGGCCTGTCTTTGAGCCGGTCGAGAATCTTCTTGAAGTCGAGTTTTGCTACATAATGGCCGTGAGGAAGCAGCTCTTCCTTTTCGAGGCCAAGCTGCTCCCCAAGTTCATAAACGGTCTTCATTTTTGATTCAGCGGCTTCCGCAATTTCCCAGTCCGCATGTTTTGTCGGATCAAGCGGCATAGTATTATTCCTCCTTGATATTGTTAGTCCGGCGATGCCGGGAGTAATTTATGAATTTCAGCTCAATGCCTGAAGGTTGTTTTTTTGTTTAACTGATTCCGTATCCGTGGTTGAAAGAAACCAGCTTTTCTGTTTCGCGAGAGTGTAAAACGATATCACAGAGGATATCTTGCTGTCAATTAGATATAGGGTTATAAGAAATCCTTTTGTGACGTACCGTCTTTGGATATGTGAAGAATCTGGATCAGACAGGAGGAATCATCCAGCTGTTAAATGCTAAAATAGCGTGTTTTAAAAAAGGCGGAAAAGGCAGGAAAGAGATGAAGGATAAATGAACTGGCATACGAAGACTGTTGAAAATACTCTCAGTTTACTTGACGTGATAGTGTCCGGCCTCAACAGCGCGGAGGCTGAAAAACGTCTCCGCAAATTCGGCCTCAACGAGTTGAAGGAAGCCCCAAGAAAGACTCCGTTGATGATGGTCGTGGATCAGTTTAAGGATTTCATGATCATAGTTCTCATCGCTGCGGCCATCGTGTCCGGAATAATAGGAGAAGCAGCCGACACGATAGCGATCGTGGTAATAGTTATCCTGAATGCCGTCATAGGATTTATTCAGGAGTACAGGGCAGAGAAGGCTATGCAGGCCCTGAAAAAAATGGCGGCGCCATCTGCGCTCGTAATGCGGGATGGCAACATTACAAAAATACCTGCGCAAAACCTGGTGCCGGGAGACATCGTTATGTTAGAGGCAGGAAATATAGTGCCGGCTGATATGCGACTGATCGAGGTGGCTCACCTGAGAATAGAAGAGGCTGCGCTTACAGGGGAGTCGGTTCCGGTGGATAAATCAGCAGAACCTCTGTATGATGACAGTCTTTCCCTGGGCGACAGAAGAAATATGGTCTTCAAAGGAACAATCGTCTCTTATGGAAGAGGGACAGGGGTGGTTGTGTCTACCGGGATGGAGACAGAACTCGGCAAGATAGCGGCCCTTTTGCAGGAGGGTGAGGAAGTAAAGACGCCGCTTCAGAAGAGGCTTGCCTCTTTCGGTCGCAGGTTGGGGCTGGCGGTTATTGGTATATGTGCGATCGTTTTTGGATTCGGTCTTCTTCGGGGAGAAGATCCACTCGTTATGTTTCTTACAGCCGTGAGTCTTGCTGTGGCAGCAGTGCCGGAAGCTCTGCCGGCTGTCGTTACGATATCGCTCGCCCTCGGCGCCAGAAAAATGGTAAAGGAGAACGCACTCGTCAGGAAGCTGCCCGCGGTCGAGACTCTCGGCTCTGTAACTTACATATGTTCGGATAAGACCGGCACACTCACGATGAATCGCATGTCGGTAGAGGAAATCTACCTGAACGGACAGATCAGGAAGAGGGGTGAACTTGATGAGACCGCAGTTGCTGATCCCTTATTCAGGACTCTCATGATAGCGATGTCACTGAACAATGACGCCGGGACCGATTCGGAAGGCAATCCTACAGGGGATCCGACCGAGACCGCCCTGTTTGAAATAGCAGCGAAGTTCGGCTATGCAAAAAGCGATATCGAAAGGAAGTTCCCGAGAATCGGGGAGATACCTTTTGATTCAGACCGTAAATGCATGACTACATTTCATGAGGTAACGGATGAGGACAGCCTCCCCGGGTTTAAAAGAGGAGATATCGTTTCTTTTACCAAGGGAGCTCTGGAGTCGATAGCAGAAAGGGCTGTTATGAATCTCGATGGTAGCGACGCAGTTGAAATGGATGAGGCTGCTCGCGCAGATCTCTTATCTGCAAATGAAAGGATGGCCGGCGAGGGTTTGCGTACTCTCGGATTCGGCATGCGAAGATGGGACTCATTGCCAGAGGAGATAATTCCCGGTACGGTCGAAAAAGAGCTCACTTTTATAGGAATATCAGGTCTGCTTGATCCCCCGCGGGAAGAGGCCAGGGAGGCGGTCAGATTGTGCAAGCAGGCCGGAATAAAACCTGTCATGATAACCGGGGACCACCCCCTGACCGCCATGACTATAGCGAAACGGCTTGGCATTACGGAAGATGGAGATGGAATCATTACCGGTCAGGAGCTTCAGAAAATGTCCCTCGAGATGTTTGAGGAGAAGGTGGAAGAGATACGGGTCTATGCAAGAGTGGCCCCGGAGCAGAAAATCAAGATAGTGAAGGCGCTTCAGGATAAAGGAGAGTTTGTCGCCATGACCGGCGACGGTGTCAATGATGCGCCCGCTCTGAAACGCGCTGATATAGGCATTGCAATGGGAATCACCGGAACTGATGTCTCGAAAGAAGCATCTCATATGATCCTTCTTGACGACAACTTCGCAACGATCGTAAGGGCGGTAAGAGAGGGCAGAAGAATATTTGATAATATACGCAAGTTCATCAGATACACAATGACAAGCAATTCCGGAGAAATATGGACCATATTTCTTGCGCCGTTTCTCGGACTTCCCATACCTCTTCTGCCGATCCATATTTTGTGGGTCAACCTCGTTACAGACGGACTGCCCGGTCTCGCCTATGCTATGGAACCTGCAGAGAAGGATATCATGAAGCGTCCGCCAAGACATCCGCAGGAAAATATATTCACCGGAATGTGGAAACAGATAATATGGATAGGCCTTCTTATGGGTGGAGTAACTCTCGCTACTCAGGCTGTTACGCTGTATCTTGGATTTGAAAGATCTCACTGGCAGACGATGACTTTTACCGTCCTCTGCCTCAGTCAGATGGGAAACGCCTTTGCTCTCAGGTCCGAAAAAGAGTCTTTTTTCAGACAGGGAGTGATGAGTAATATGTCAATGTTTTCAGCGGTAATGCTTACGCTTGTACTCCAGCTTGCGGTTATTTATGTTCCTGTCATGAATAGAGTCTTCAAAACGGCCCCGCTTTCTGCGGGTGAGCTGGCGGCAACACTCGGTATATCCACTATCGTTTTCTTTGCAGTGGAAATTGAGAAGATTTTCCATAGAATGCACACTAAAGGCAGATAATATTTCCCGGTTTGAGTTTCCCAATGTATGCAAATGTACTTTTTCCGATAAGTTGCGGGCCCTTTACATATAAAATTCCCGACGAACTAAAACACTCTGTGAGTCCCGGCTGCAGGGTAAAGGCCTCATTTCGCAACCGCCAGAGATGGGGCATTGTAATCGACACCGGAAGCGCTGAGGACGTAGGATATGCCGAGGGTGACAGGAATATCACTCTTAAAGAGATTTCCGAACCTGAAGGGGTCCAGCCGTTAATTCCTGCAAACATGATAAGGCTCCTTAAATGGATGTCATGGTATTATCTGAGCCCCATGGGTCTGGTTCTCAAATGCCTGCTACCACCTTTTATCATCGATGGTAAAAGGACCGGAAAGGCCAGGATAATATACGATGATGCACCGAGGTCCGTTAGAAGGATCAGGTTGACCGGAGAGCAGCAGAGGGCCCTCGATGAGATTATAAAGGCTGAAGACGGGGTCTTTCTCCTCCACGGCGTAACAGGAAGCGGAAAGACAGAGATCTATATCAGGGCGATACAGGCGCTTCCTGAAGGAAAGAGCGCTATAGTCCTTGTCCCGGAAATAGCGGTAACGGCTCAAATGATAGACAGATTTCATGCTGTATTCGGCAATGATGCAGTTTTTTATCACAGCGGTCTTTCGGCAGGAGAAAGAATAGATGCATGGCACCGGGCCGGGCGCGGGGATGTGCGTGTAGTGCTCGGTGTGAGAAGCGCTGTTTTTGTCCCGGCCAAAAACCTCGGATTGATAGTTGTAGATGAAGAACAGGAACCTTCCTACAAGCAGTTCGAAGGTGTCAGGTACAATGCCAGGGACGTTGCTCTTGCGCGGGCACGTATCGAGAAAACCAGGGTGGTTTTAGGTTCCGCAACTCCTTCGATAGAGGTTTACCACAATGCAAAACAGGGGGGCTTCAGGTACCTGAGGCTGGAACACCGTGTGGACGACAGGCAGATGCCGGATGTGGAGATAATCGACATGCGCAAGGCAGAAAAGGAAAGTTTTTCGCTTTCCAGAAAACTGGTAGAGGCTTTAATAGAAAACGAATCCGCAAAACGACAGTCTTTGATCATGATTAACAGAAGAGGTTATTCGCCATTTTTTATATGTACCGATTGCGGGTATTCGTACAAATGTCCGCAATGCAGTATTACTCTCATCTATCACAAGGATACCAACACTCTTAACTGTCACTACTGTAATTCATATCTGAATCCGCAAAGCAGGTGCCCCAAGTGCGGTAATACAAGGATCAAATATCTCGGTACCGGCACACAGAGAGTAGAGGAGGAACTCAGAAAGTTCATATCGGGGGTGGCTGTCTCCCGCATGGACAGGGACTCTACACGCAGAAAGCTTTCCCACTATCGCATTGTGAAGGAGATGGAAGATGGAAAGACAGATATACTCCTCGGTACCCAGATGGTTGCGAAGGGACATGATTTCCGGGATGTAGATCTTGCAGCAGCCATTTCTGCCGACATGGCGCTGAATCTGCCCGATTTCAGAAGCGCCGAGCGGGCCTTCCAGTTATTCACGCAGCTTGCAGGACGCGCCGGCAGGGGCGACATGCCGGGCAGGGCGATCATACAGACATACGAACCCGATCATTATGCATTCCGGTATATCAGAAATCATGACTATGAAGGTTTCTATGAAGATGAAATAAAGATGAGGCGTGATCTGTCCTATCCACCTTTCAGCAGACTTATACGCTTGATATTCGGTTTTTCTGCAAGGCCTGACGATGGAGATATAAAAAAAATCAGGTCGGCAACGGCAAAGCCCGTATCGCCGTCGGTTACAATACTCGGCCCGGCCCCGGCCCCGGTAGAAAAAATTAAAAGGAGATGGCGCTGGCACGTTATATTAAAAGGCACCGATCCGGTAATGATGAGAAGCGCCGTGCAGACTATACTGTCAGGGTGCAGGGGCATGAAGGGCATGAAAATCGATATCGACGCAGACCCGGTCAATTTATTGTAAACAGCCTGCCGCTTTCTGCCTAATGTTTACCGCCTTTGCCCGTTTTGTTAATTATTTTCCGAAAAAGGGAGTTTTTGGCGTCTCTGGCACCCTGTTCAAATCTCTTCATCAGTTTGCGTGCCCAGACGAATTCGGTTCCAAGAATTGCAAGGCCCACCACTATGACAACCAGACCGGGCCCCGGAGTGACGAGCATTATTATGCCGAACAGTACAACGGTGAAACCGATCACGATCTTGATGAGCCGCCGTGCCTGCTGGACTGTCTTTATGAAGGGCTTAGAAAAACTCCACACCTGAATAGTACCGTCTATTCCTTCCGTTTCTTGAGAAACGGTTCCAGCAGGTCTATCGGGACCGGGAATATGATTGAGGAGTTTTTCTCGGTAGCAATTTCGGTCAGCGTTTGCAGAAACCTGAGTTGCAGCGTGGTAGGTTGAGCAGCTATTATGGCCGCGGCCTCCGATAGTTTCTGGGCCGCCTGGAATTCACCTTCGGCATGGATGATCTTGGCGCGTCTTTCCCGCTCGGCCTCGGCCTGTTTTGCTATGGCCCTCAGCATCTCGGACGGAAGATCCACATTCTTGACCTCAACCGTTGAGACTTTAATACCCCATGGTTCTGTCTGTTCATCAATTATTTTCTGAAGTTCGCTGTTCAGCTCATCTCTCTTTGCCAGGAGTTCGTCAAGAGTGCTTTGCCCCAGCACACTCCTGAGAGTGGTCTGGGATATCTGAGATGTTGCGTAGTGAAAATCTTCTACCGCGGTTACGGCCTTGGTCGGATCGATGACCCTGAAGTAGACCACCGCATTGACCTTAACCGAAATATTATCCTTGGTTATGATATCCTGAGCCGGTACATCAAAAGTTACGGTTCTCAGGTCGACCTTGACGAGCTTGTCGATAAAAGGAATGAGGATTATCAGTCCCGGGCCTTTTACCGGGATAAGCCGTCCGAGCCTGAAAATCACACCCCTTTCGTACTCCCTGAGTATCTTGATGATGTTCACAAATATGAAAAGAATAAAGAAGATCAGGAAAATCAGTCCTACAGGCAGGTTAAATGGCAGCATATGTTACCTCCTTGTATGCTTTAAAAGTTTTCACAATCATCGCCCCGTCTTCGATGGATATTTCTGTTTCAAGACCAATTATACAGCAAAAAACCACCATTCAAAAGAGATGTTCAGAAAATTTCTCATGCATTTGAATGAATCATTCCAAAGGACGGATCTTGAGACGCAGGCCCTCAACCTTCTCTATGACAACTTTCTCCCCCTTACTGACAGGTACATCGCTGAATGCAGACCAGATCTCCCCATGAACGAAGACAGAACCATCCTTTAGTATATCGCTCCTTGCGGTCCCTTCCATTCCTATGAGTTCTTCACTACCCGTAGCAGGTTTGCGTCTGTGAGCCCTCAGTACAAGACCGATAACAAGCAGAAACACTATAACCGTAACCGCAACACTCGGTATTATTACGGCAAGAGATACGCGCAGAAACGGGAAGGGGGAGTCAAAAAGCATGATAGAGCCTATCGTCATGGATATTATACCTCCCACCGTAAGCATTCCGAATGATGTTATCTTAAGCTCAAGGATAAACAGTACAAGGGCAAGCAATATGAGAAGCAGGCCAGCATAGTTGACGGGAAGAGTCTGAAAAGAATACATGGCAAGTATGAGTGAAAGGACCCCGAGAACACCGGGGAAAACGGCGCCGGGATTGGTGAGCTCGAAGAATATCCCGTAGAAACCGAGCAGCATCAGGAGATATGCGACATTTGGGTTGCTGATGATATCAAGAACTCTGTGTCTGAGCCCCATCTCCCTGTAAACTACGGCAAGCCCCTTTGTATGTAAAGTAATCCTCCCTTCGGAAGTATCTATAATCTTTCCATCTATTTCGTCAAGGAGCGCCTTGATATCAGTCGCCACTATATCAACCACCTTCATCTTCAGCGCCTCTGTTTCTGTAATGGATACGCTCTCACGCACCGCCTTTACCGCCCATTCAGCATTCCGTCCCCTCTTTTCAGCAAGAGACTTTAGATAAGCGGCTGCATCATTAACGACTTTCTCGGTCATTTCCTTGTCCATTTTGCCACCCACGCCTACCGGATGAGCAGCTCCAATATTTGTACCGGGGGCCATTGCGGCTATATGAGCCGACAGCGTAATAAACACACCGGCAGAGGCCGCCCGTGCCCCGCTCGGAGCCACAAAGACGACTACAGGGACTTTGCTGGATATGATCTTCTTGACGATATCACGCATGGATGTGTCGAGACCACCAGGGGTGTCAAGCCTTATAACTATCAGATCCTGATTTTCCGCTGATGCTTCATCGATGCTCCTGGAAAGAAACTCAGCCATGACCGGATTGACTACGCCGTCAATATCCACGACTACGACGTCCGCCCATGAGTAGAAAGGTGCCAGGAGCATGCAGCAAAGAATGAAAATTATTTTCCGGTCAAGACGTTGCCTGCCCATTTCATGATTATACATGCACGCGCGATTTTATTGTCAAGATAAATTGAATGTGATATGATGTTATTAAATCCGATATGCACTGAACTATTTTTAAATGCTGAAAATCAACGAGATATTCAAAAGTATACAGGGCGAATCAACTTTTGCAGGGCTCCCGTGCACATTTATAAGACTGGCCGGATGCAACCTCAGATGTTCCTACTGTGATACGAACTACGCCTACTATGACGGCAAGGAACTTAGTGACGATGAAATCGTTTCCAAGATAGAAGAGTATGGTGTAAAGTGTGTGGAATTTACCGGCGGAGAGCCACTGCTTCAGGAAGAGACCCCCCGCCTGCTGAAGACACTTCTGGATCGTGACTATACTGTCCTTGTCGAAACCAACGGGTCGATCTGCATAGGATGCCTCGACAAGAGACTTCACATCATAATGGATTTCAAGACTCCCCGCAGCGGCATGAGTGAGAGGATGAAGCCGAGGAATTTCAAGTTTCTCAAAAAGACGGATCAGATCAAGTTTGTGATCATGGACAGGCCGGATTATGACTGGGCAAAAGGCATTATAGAGGAACACTCCCTCATCGAGAGGTTCGATAACATTCTCATGTCCCCTGCGTACGGGGAACTTTCTCCTAAGGACCTCGTTACCTGGGTCCTTCAGGATAATCTGTATGTAAGGGTGCAGCTTCAGATTCACAAATACATCTGGGCTCCCGATGAGCGGGAAGGGATCTGAGGCAGGGGACGGTTATCCATTAGGCGGTTTAATTGAAAGGTGAAATGGATAGATGAAGAGCTGAGACATCTGGCTGCACGAGGTCTCCTGAGAAGTCCTGTTTCTCTTTCTTCTCCCCAGGGTATATATATAGAAATAAACGGCAGCTCTTATTTAAACTTTTCATCCAACGACTATCTGAACCTGTCTTCCCATCCTTCGGTCCTCAAGGCGGCATATGCAGCATTGAGAAAATACGGCTTCGGGGCCGGTTCATCCAGGCTGCTCAGCGGGACAATGTCGCCCCATATGGAATTGGAGGCTGAGATAGCCAGGTTCAAAAGGACCGAGGTTGCAATCGTGTTTGGCTCAGGTTACGCCGCCAATGTCGGAACTATTCCCGCCATAGCGGACAGGTCTGCCGTTGTATTCAGTGATGAGCTGAACCACGCAAGTATTATTGACGGCATAAGGTTGTCAGGGGCGGAAAAACAGATATACAGGCATCGTGATATGGACGACCTGGAAAAACTGCTCAAGATATTTAAAAGGAGAAGCAGAAAGATCGTAATCACGGATACGGTTTTCAGTATGGACGGTGACATCGCCCCCCTTGAAGATATTTCATATCTCGCAAGAAAATACGGGGCGATGATGATGACGGACGATGCTCATGCGCTCGGGGTTCTGGGTGAAAATGGAAGAGGCGGGCTGGAACATTTCGGGATAGAGGATGAAGACGTAATACAGATGGGGACATTGAGCAAGGCTGCCGGCTGCATGGGGGGATATGTGGCCGGATCGAAATCACTGAGAGCATTGCTCGTTAACAGAGCGAGGAGTTTTATGTATTCCACGGCGTCGCCACCGGCAGCCGCAGCCGCTGCTTCTGCAGCCATAGAAGTAATTAACTCGCGTTCAAAGACGAGAAGAAAGAAACTGTCGGCCAACTCGGACAGACTGCGCAAAGGGCTGAAAGGTGCAGGATTCAATACACTTGGTTCAGAGACTCAGATCATACCTATTCTTGCTGAAAGTGTGAAAAATGCCATGAGGATTTCTGAGTTACTGATGCGCAACGGAGTATTCGCACCGGCCATAAGGCCGCCTACGGTACCGGAAGGGGCATGCAGAATCAGGTTTTCCGTTACGGCCGGACATAAAACGGATGATATAGACAGACTTGTTAATCTTTTTTCGGGGCCGGGCCTTGTATGAGCAGAGTTGCCATTGTAACGGGATCATCGAGGGGACTTGGGCGGCAGATAGCCATTACTCTATCTGCTGCCGGATGGAAAGTCGTTATCCACTGCAAAACTAATCTGGAGGCGGCCCGGCATCTGGCATCGGACATTCCCGGCTCAATGGTTGTCAGGGCGGATGTCAGGGAGTATTCACAGGTCGATGATGCTGTTAAGAAGGTGTTACGGAACTGCGGCAGAATCGATCTGCTTGTCAATAATGCCGGTATCACTAAAGAAGCGCTGCTACTCAGGACGGGGACGCCGGATTTCGATGAAGTAATCGGCATTAATCTGAAAGGCGCTTTCAATTTCATCAGGGCGGCATCAAGGCAGATGATGAAGCACGGGGGAGGGCGAATTATAAATATTTCATCATACGCCGGAATTAAAGGCGGGGAAGGACTCGCCGCATATTCAGCCTCCAAGTCCGCTCTCATAGGCCTGACCAGAACCGCAGCGCGTGAGTTGAGCCGTTACGGTATAATGGTGAACGCGGTTTTGCCCGGTTATATGATGACGGATATGGGGGGTGGGGCATCCGAAAAGGGAAGGGAGGCGGCCTTGAGAGAGAGCCTGACAGGAAATTTTTCGGACCCCGTACAGGTTGCGGATTTCATCGCAAAACTTTCGGGTATGGAGAATGTAACCGGGCAGGTCTTTAATCTGGATTCAAGGATTTTATAGATGGAATGCGGTAGGTAAGCTCTATGGTTAACCTAAGCGTTACAAAAGAAGCAGGGGAGACCGTCCGTGATTTTATGCAAAGCTGTAAGGTTAATATGGATTGACATGAAAAACTGTCGTGGAATATTCATAACAGGAACTGATACGGGAGTCGGCAAGACATTTGTAGCTGCGGGGATTCTTAAGGTGATGAAGAGTCGGGGCATGAGTGTATGCCCCATGAAGCCTGTAGAGTCCGGCTGCCGTCTTGTAAATGGGAAACTGCGTCCACCGGATGCCTTACAACTTCTGAAGATTTCCGGAGTCCGCGAAGATCTCGACATAATTAATCCATACAGGCTCAGACATGCGCTGGCACCTTCTGTTGCGGCAGAGATGGAAGGGGTTCATATAGATAAAAAGAAGATTCTGGACTGCTACCGGAAATTGTCCGGCAGGCATGATACAGTTATTGTTGAGGGTGCCGGCGGTCTGATGGTGCCGGTTTATCGTGACTATCTGTTTTCAGATATGATCGAGGATTTCGGACTCCCTCTGGTCATAGTGGCCCGTTCAGGTCTCGGAACGATCAATCATACGCTTTTAACTCTAGAAGCTGCCAGAAACCGGGGCATTGAAGTTGCAGGGGTTGTTTTTAATGATTCAGAACAGAGACGCCGGGGAGCAGCAGAAAAGACGAGCCCGGAAGTCGTGAGGAGGCTTGGAGAAACGGCAATACTCGGAACCATACCATATTCAAGGAGCGCAAAGGGGGACCGCAGAGTTCAGAAGGCATTCGAAAATACAACGCTAAATATACTCAGTCAACTTTCCCCACCGTAGACTTCTCATAGAGAAACGTCCCGGCATATTTTTCGTGTATCTTCTCTTCTATGATGAGATTGAAAAGGTCTCGGTCAATATGACCTGAGTCGGCCATCTCCTTAAGAGTCTTCACGGCCTGATCCAGCGTAAATGCGTCTTTATACGGGCGGTCCTGTGCAAGCAACGCCTCAAAGACGTCGGCTATGGCGATTATTCTGCCCTCTATCGGAATCTCCTCGCCCTTGAGACCGCGGGGGTAGCCCCGGCCATTGATCCGTTCATGATGTACCTCGGCGATTTTAGGGACATCTTTCAGTACCTCAGGATAATGGAGTCTTCGCAAAAAAGTTGAGGTCGCGTTTGCATGGGAGTTAATTACACCGCGCTCCTCTGAATTTATGGTCCCTCTTGCTATCGAGAGGTTTTTAAGTATGTCATCCGGCAGCACGGCAATCTCCCTGCCGGCTGAATCACGCCATCTGTACTTTCCGGCTATTGCTCTAAGCCTTCCGATCTCATGGTCGCTCAGTATCTTTCTGCCGGAGTTGCATTCATGGACAAAAGCCCTGTCTTTTTCCATTTGATTGATCGTATCCTGAAGGGATTTTCCGCTAAACTCATCCTGCTGCTCAAAGCCAGGAATTGATGCTGCACTGTTGCCCATGGCGTTCATCAGCATTTCCCTCTTGATAATCTCGAAATATGAATCCACAAGATCGATTCTGTCGAAGAGAGTTTCGAGTTTACTGGATTTCAGTTCGATATGTTCAGGAACAACTATCTTTCCGCAATCGTGAAGCATGGCGGCCGTCCTGATAGCATACATACGGTTACCGTCGAAAAATACATCGGAGAAGATTCCGTGATCCTGTCTGTTGACCGCCTCTGCTATCATGATCGCGAGCGCAGGCACACGCCGGCAGTGTTTTCCTGCATATGAGGTACGGGTGTCTATCATCTCTGCTATCATCTCGACGAGAGAATCGAACAGCCTCCTGAAATCTTCCCTCGATCTCCTGTCAGCCAGAAAGATCGCAGCCTGTGATGCAAGAGTCTCTGCAATCATGATATCGGACTCTCTAAAGGGTATTATATCGCCGCTTACAAGATTGAATGCGTTGGTCAACTGAATGGCGCCCATTACTTTTTTATCCGGCCCGGTCAATGGTAAACATAAGGCAGAAACAGTCCTGTAACCGGTCCGCCGGTCGAACTCCATGTTTTCCCATAAATCAAATATCTTTTCTGAATACACATTCTCTATGGACAAAGTGCATCCTTCGGCAATTGCATATGAAGCCAGCAGGCACGAACTGCCTGTTCTGTAACTGAATCTTCTATCCTTTTCGCCGTCTATCGTCAGGCCGGTCGAATCAAAGTGCGCCTTGGACAGCCTGATGAATCCGTCTTCATCAGCAGAATAAAACATGGCCCCATCCGCGTTTATCAGTTTCTTTGAGGCAGAAAGCACTATCTCGAGCAGGGAAGAAGGGTCCTGTTCCGTTGTCAGAGATATTCCCACATTGTTGATCGTCTCCATATCCC
>CAZZGC010000001.1:15425-17530 GCA_964653915.1 uncultured Thermodesulfovibrio sp. | reverse complement strand
GGGTCCTGTTCCGTTGTCAGAGATATTCCCACATTGTTGATCGTCTCCATATCCCGAATCTGCTTGCCGATTGTAGCCGCCATATCGTTGAATGCATCTCCAAGTTCGCGAAATTCATCCCGGCTGTTTATCTCTACATGAACATTGTAGTCTTTTGCCTTAACCCGGCCGATTGCATCGATCATGACACTGATAGGCCACAGACTCCTGCTTATGAGCCTGTGGCTGATAAATATAACAACGAACAGGGTGAGAAACAGGTTTAGAATAAATATTCGTCTGAAATTGCGAAGCGGCATGAGTATCTCATTGCTTGACCTGCATGCAACGATACGCCAGTTGGAATAAAATTGCGGCTTCATGAATGCGAGCCACGATTCAGCTATATGCTCTTCACCGTGACTCCGCCACCTGAAACCACCGGCTGAATTTGCCTTTCCGAGAGACTCCCGGAGATCGTGTGCATTTTTACCGTTAGTTGTCGAGAAAATGACATTTCCGTCTTCGTCAAGAATGAATATTTCATTGTCCGGGGTAACATTGCTTTTATCCCAGATATAGGCACCTGATATAACAGCTGTGATCAGAAAATCATTTATTCCGGCGGACCGGGGGGAATATATCATCTCGAGAGACGGTTTTTGATTCCCTCCGGTTCCAACCTTCAACAACGTGGCCCCTGAAGTTAGATGATCGAGTTCACCGGGGTTGAAATGACTTTCCGGCCCTGTAGTTCTGCCTGCCGGTGTCACCTTAATGTCCTCAAGCCTGTCACGGTATTTTTCCCTGAAATCCACGAGCATCGAATCAATGTTTTCCGGATTCTGTACAAGATGGTCGGCCATATGTTTCAGGTCATCTTCGATTAACTGAAGACGTTCAACAATGGACATTCCTGTATTTTTGGCTGACATCTGGAGCTTTTCTTTGGCATCGGTCACGAGACGTTCCGAGACCTCCTTAAGAGTAAAGTAAGAGATTCCCACAAGAGGCATCAGAGAGCAGATGATGAATAAAAAGAATATCTTTTTTGCAAGCCGGCTTCTCAGGAGCGTGAGGGTTTTCAGTTTCATGAGTTCCTTAGTATCCTTCAGCCAGCCCGATATAATTGCCGTCATTGGCCCTTATGACATCGTCACGGCTCTTCTTCGCCGTGAGGGGCGGAATCGATTCTCCATCTTTACCCTTACTATATAAATCGAAATCTGTATTGATGGGGACAAGGAATCTGTCCTTCCTCATTTGGCCGCGTCTTGCCGATGCAAGATTGAGGTATTGATAGGCATTACCCCATGGATCTGTAATGCCTCCGTAGCCTATCTCATTGAGTGACTGCGGATAATAGCCGCGCTCGTTTCCATAATGGGAAAGTTCGGCGGAAATCTGGGCTATGGTCTCGACGGCTGTGAGAACCCGTGCCTTTTCCATATAGCCTATATATGCCTGGATGCCTATCATGGCAAGGATGGCTATTATTGAAAGCACAACTATTACTTCCATAAGCGTAAAGCCACTTATGCGGCGATATTCTGTAAACGGCATCTCACTCGTTCGTAACGTCCTTTCTCCACAAGCTGTTACTGTTTTTTATCTGCATAGTTCCATGATCTGTAGCTGCATAGTAGAGCGTCAGAGTCCACTCCTCACCCTCATTGTCCCTGTAGGAAATTCTGTATTCAGTTCTGACATCGCTTTCACTGGAGGTGACGCCGGTGATCGTATTGACGGACTCGGTTCCATTCCCGAGTCCGATAGTCAGCAGACGCTCTGTTATTACAATGTACCGGTCGGTATATTTGGGATCATCCGTTGTCCACTTGCCCTGGATATAATCGGGCGGTGCCGAGTTTTCCGAACATGAAAACATAATCATGAACAGAAGGATGACTGATAAAACTGGAAAAAGGCGCAACTCAGTCAATGATTTCATAGGTTTCGTTTCGGAATTATAAGGGAAATTCTTAATCAGAAGGACAAGACTCAACTCCTCACGGCCCACGCCTTACTGCCTACTGCTTACTGTCTACTGCTTACTATCCTCAAGGGGGGGCGGCGGCCGCCGAAGCGACCGCCTTGGGGGACATTGGGTTTATGCAAATATCATA
>CAZZGC010000001.1:0-15325 GCA_964653915.1 uncultured Thermodesulfovibrio sp. | reverse complement strand
ACCTTCAGCCTCGCAAATGTAATCTGCCTGTTGTCGAATATATCAGGCCCGAGGTTTTTGAAGAATACAGGCTGACAGGGCTGGAGATGGGATTTGAGTATGTTGCATCAGCTCCTCTTGTGAGGAGTTCAATGAATGCTGGGGAATATTTTGAAGCGGGAAAAGCGGCAGAGGCGGGAACGGAAGAAAGCGGCAGGCAGTAGGGGTATGGCGGTGCCATGCCCGGAAGCGAGAAAAGCAAGAATGGCAGGAAGGGCGGGAAAGATGTGAAAAAATGCTGACAATGATATAAAATGTAACGTTAATATAATCATACAGGAGAATAAATGTACGAATTTAAAAGAATAAAGAGACTACCACCGTATGTCTTTGCCATAGTGAACAAGTTGAAGATGGAGGCCAGGAGGCAGGGTGAGGACATTGTAGATCTGGGAATGGGTAACCCTGATCCGCCCACGCCCAGACATATAGTGGATAAACTCATCGAGTCTGTGCAGAATCCAAAGAATCACAGGTATTCGGCATCGAAGGGGATAACCCATCTCAGGATGGCGATATGCGAATGGTACAAGCGCCGCTATAACGTTGAACTGGATTATGAGACGGAGGCGGTCATAACGATAGGTTCAAAGGAAGGACTCTCACATTTGGCATATGCGATGACAGAACCGGGTGATCTCATCCTGACGCCTGCGCCCGCATACCCCATTCATCCATACAGCTTCATACTCGCCGGAGGGGACGTGAGAAGCATTCCGATACAGAAGGATGCGGATTTTTTCGAATCTATGGAAAAGGAGTTCAGGGATGCCTGGCCCAGGCCGAAGGTACTTTTGATTAATTTTCCACATAACCCGACAACCGCATGCACGGATCTTGAATTCTTTCAGCGTGTTGTCGATTTCGCAAAAGAAAACGGCATAATTGTGCTTCATGATTTCGCCTACGCCGACTTGGCTTTCGACGGATATAAACCACCAAGCTTTCTTCAGGCAAACGGGGCCAAGGATGTTGGCGTAGAGTTCTTTTCATTGACCAAGAGCTATTCAATGGCCGGGTGGAGAGTCGGGTTCTGTTGCGGGAACAGAGAACTCGTCGGCGCACTTACTACGATCAAGAGCTATCTTGATTATGGTATGTTTCAGCCCATTCAGATCGCGAGCATCATTGCGCTCAGGGGACCACAGGATTGCGTGAGTGAAATCGTCAAGATATACGAAAGCAGGCGTAATGTCCTGATAAGCGGACTGAAAAACGCCGGGTGGGAAGTGGAGCCTCCAAAGGCCACGATGTTTGTGTGGGCGGAAATACCTGAGCCGTATAAAAAAATGGGGTCTCTCGAATTTACCAAATTTCTCTTGAAGGCGGGGAGCGTCGCCGTCTCTCCCGGAATCGGGTTTGGTCCTGCCGGTGAAGGATATGTCAGGTTTGCGCTCGTTGAAAACGAGCACAGGATCAGGCAGGCAACAAGGGGGATTAAAAAGGCATTAAGCCGGTAATCTCTCTGTTTCCAGTCCCCGCCACGGCCTTGAATAATCCTGATGATTTCGAGCATAATATTCATTTGTATCCTGGCGGGATTGCGTTTATGCCGGATATATGAGTAGATAGAGATATGTCGAAACGGGCTGTCAATATAGGTGTAATTGGCTTCGGAACGGTTGGCGCCGGTACGGTGGCGATTCTCCTGAAAAAAAAGCGGGAGATTGCCAGACGATTGGGCTTTCCGGTAGTCCTGAAGAGGATAGCGGATCTCGATACCAGGACCGACAGGGGTATCAAGATACCGGAAGGAATGCTCGTCAGCGATGCCGGTCTTGTAATTGATGCCCCTGATATCGATATAGTTGTTGAACTGATAGGCGGGATTCATCCGGCAAAAGAGTTCATTATCAGATCACTCAAAAACGGCAAGCATGTGGTTACTGCAAACAAGGCATTACTTGCCACTGAAGGAAACTCTGTCTTCAGAGAGGCTGACAAGAGGAATCTCGAAGTAGGATTTGAGGCATCTGTAGCCGGAAGCATCCCGATCATCAAAGTTGTAAGGGAATCACTTATCGGGAACAGGCTCAATAATATTTATGGAATAATAAACGGAACCGCCAATTATATACTGACAAGAATGACCGAAGAGGGCGTTGAGTTCAGTGCAGCGCTGAAAGAGGCCCAGAGGCTCGGCTATGCGGAAGCCGATCCGACTTTTGATATAGAGGGCATTGATTCAGCTCACAAGCTGACCATTCTTGCGTCTCTGTCCTTTGGCATCCCCCTATCTTTTAAAAAGGTATTTACCGAGGGCATAACGAAGATTACACCAATGGATATCGAATTCGCATCCGAGTTCGGCTACAGCATAAAACTGCTTGCTATCGCGAAAGCTACACCAAAGGAAGTGGAACTGCGCGTCCACCCTACGATGATACCAAAGGATTACCTTATAGCAAGCGTTAACGGTGTATTTAATGCTATCTATGTTGAAGGTGATTCGACAGGTCCCGCCCTTTATTACGGCAAAGGTGCCGGCGACATGCCTACCGGAAGCGCTGTGGTCAGCGATATTGCGGACATTGCAAGGAGTATAAGGTCCGGAGCTTCAGAGCTGAGGTACGGTATTCGTGACGGTGAGGCATCCGGTCCCGGTGTCATGCGAATGGATGATATAAGTACATGTTATTATCTCCGAATGTCCGCGATCGACAAGCCGGGGGTGCTGTCAAAGATATCAGGTATTCTGGGTTCAAATGATATCAGCATAAGGTCGATGATTCAGAAAGGACGCAGAAAAGACAGGGCGGTTCCCCTGGTTCTGATGACGCACGAGGCAAGGGAGAAGGACATGGCAAAGGCGGTCAGGGAAATCAATAAACTGAAGGTTGTCTCGGGCCGGCCTCTGTACATCAGAGTAGAAGGAGGAGAGGTCTGAATGAATGATATAAAGATAGATAAGAGGCTTGACATAAGGGGAGAAGTTTGCCCCTATACGCTCGTCAAGTCTAAACTGGGAGTCGAGAGTATAGAGGTGGGACAGGTAATTGAGATAACTCTGGATTATCCCGAGGCATCAGAGAGCATCCCTAAAGCGATGCTCAATTACGGGCATTCCGTCCTCAAGGTAGAAAAGATAAACGACAGGGACTGGATTGTTCAGATAAGAAAAGAGGTAGAAGACTGATGGACTTCACGGAAGAACAGTTAAAGAGATACAGCAGACACATAATACTGCCTGAAGTGGGCGGAAAGGGCCAGGCGAAAATATCTGCCGCAAAGGTGCTCATAGTAGGAGCTGGCGGTCTCGGATGCCCTGTTGGTTACTACCTGGCAGCCGCCGGAGTCGGTACAATCGCCATGGTTGACAACGATAAAGTGGAGCTGAGTAACCTGCAGAGGCAGATAGCTCACAACGTTAATACCCTTGATCAGTACAAGGCGGATTCCGCCAAGAAGACTTTTGAGGCGTTAAATCCTGATGTCAATGTCATAGCGGTAAAGGAAAGACTCAACAGCAGCAACACACTCGATCTTTTCCGCGACTATGATATCATAGTTGACGGTACGGATAACTTTCCGACCAGGTATCTGATCAACGACGCCTGTGTAATGCTCAAGAAACCGTTGGTCAGCGGTGCTATACTGAGGTTTGAAGGCCAGGTGACGACGATCATGCCTGGAGATGGGCCGTGCTACCGATGCCTTTTTGAAGAACCGCCTCCGGCCGGACTCGTTCCGTCCTGTCAGGAGGCTGGGGTGCTTGGAGTGCTTCCGGGAGTAATCGGTGCGCTCCAGGCCACAGAGGTACTTAAACTGATAATCGGCAAGGGGGAGCCCCTGAAGGGGGTACTTCTTATTTACGATGCACTCGGAGTTAATTTCCGAAGGGTCAGAATCCCGAAAAACGAAGATTGCCCGGTCTGCGGAAAAGAACCCAGGATCAGGGAACTGAAGGATATTCCGGATGAGTACTGCTCAATCTGATCTGAACAACTGCCGGGAATTCTGCCCCGCGTTGAGAGGGGTGCAGTAACCGGCAAATAAAATGGAGGCGTACTGATGGGTTTTGTGAAAGGACTGAAGTGCAGGGAGTGCGGGAGAGAGTACAGCGTTGACCCTGTATATGTATGCGAATTCTGCTTCGGTCCGCTTGAGGTGGTTTACGATTACGACGCCATAGGCGAAGTGTTGTCTCGAGAGAAGATCGAATCAAGACCGCACAATCTCTGGCGGTACAAGGAGCTTCTTCCGATCGACGGCGAACCAACGAGCGGTCTTAATTCAGGCTATACCCCTCTGGTCAGGGCACATAAACTTGCTGATCACTTAGGCATGAAGGAACTTTACATAAAAGACGACACAGTTACTCATCCAACACTCTCATTCAAGGATAGGGTAGTCGCCGTTGCACTTTCAAAGGCACGGGAATTTGGTTTTGATACCGTGGCGTGTGCATCTACCGGCAATTTAGCTCATTCCGTGTCGGCTCACGGGGCCGCTGGAGGGTTCAGGAGGTTTATATTCATCCCGGCCAGTCTTGAAAAGAGTAAGATAGTAGCTTCACTTGCCTACGAACCTAATCTCATCGCCGTTGACGGTAATTATGATGATGTCAACCGCCTCTGCAGCGAGGTGGCAAATAAATACCGCTGGGCTTTTGTGAACATAAACATAAGGCCGTTTTACGCAGAGGGGTCCAAGACTCAGGGTTACGAAATAGTCGAACAATTAGGATGGAGGGCGCCTGACGCGGTTGTCGTGCCCTGCGCAAGTGGTTCGCTTATGACCAAGATATGGAAGAGTTTCAAGGAGATGAAGATGATTGGTCTGATAGATGAACTTCATACGAATGTTTACTCAGCCCAGGCCACAGGATGTTCTCCTATCGTAAGGGCAATAAAGGATGAAGTCGATGTAATCAAGCCGGTCAAGCCTGATACGATCGCAAAATCTCTTGCCATAGGAAATCCCGCAGACGGTTTTTATGCCACCCAGGTAGTCAAAGAGAGCTCCGGATATGGAGAGGATGTATCGGATGAAGAAATCGTTGAAGCGATTAAACTGCTTGCCCGCACAGAAGGCATATTCGCCGAGACAGCCGGAGGAGTGACCCTTGCATCCGCCATGAAACTCATAGACAGCGGAAAAATACAAAAGGATGCTGTTACCGTTCTGAGTATAACCGGCAATGGCCTGAAAACTAAAGAGGCGATCATGGGGCATACCGTGGAGCCTTATCATATTGAGCCCAACCTTAGTTCCTTTGAAGAGGCGCTTAAGGGTATGGGGGACAAGTAGCAGTAAGCAGTAGGCAGTATTTAATAGAAACTTAAGCTATAAACTGATATATGGAAAGGGAGGTCGAAAAAATGGCTGTTAAGGTAAAGATTCCTGTTCCCCTGCAGAGATTGACACAGGGCAAAGCCGAAGTGGAGGGACCGCCCGGGACGGTTATCTCACTCATACAGGATCTCGACAAGCAGTATCCCGGGCTTGGGGAGAGAATATCCGAGGGCGGAAAGCTCAGGAGATTCGTAAACATTTATGTCAATGAAGAGGATGTCAGGTTCATGAAGAACGAGGAGACCGAAGTCAAGGACGGCGATGAGGTTTCGATAGTGCCCGCAATAGCGGGCGGACGATGACTCCGGAGTCGATTTTGAACATTTCCTTATATGAAAGGGGCTTGAGATGAAGACAAGGATAAAACTGACATTCCCGCAGGAGTTGATCAAGGAACCGGTCATCTTCACGATGGCGAAAAAATTCGATATCATACCGAACATCAGAAGGGCGAGGGTGACGGAGACAGTGGGAGAAATGGTGCTTGAGCTTGATGGAGAAGATGAGAATATTCAGCATGGTATCGAATCACTCAAAAAGCAGGGTGTTGACGTCGAGCTCGTCGAAGGTGACATACTGGAATAGAGATGGAAGCATGGCAAGGACTTATAAATCAATACAGGGAATTTTTGCCTGTTACCGAAAAGACCCCCGTCATATCTCTTAATGAAGGCAATACTCCTCTTATAAGATCGTCACACATTCAGGAAATCACCGGTATCAAGCTGGACCTCTATTTTAAATACGAGGGAGCCAACCCAAGCGGATCATTTAAGGACCGCGGAATGACGATGGCCATCTCAAAGGCCGCTGAGGAAGGGGCCAGGGCCGTGATCTGTGCGTCTACAGGGAACACTTCGGCGTCAGCAGCGGCATATGCGGCAAGGGCCGGCATGGGGGTTATTGTAATTATCCCGGAAGGCAAGATCGCAATGGGTAAACTCGCTCAGGCAATGATTCATGGCGCCATGGTCATTCAGATTAATGGAAATTTCGATGATGCTCTAAGCATAGTTCGAGGGCTTGTCGATAAGCATAATTTTGCGCTGGTCAACTCGATTAATCCATACAGAATTGAGGGCCAGAAGACTGCCGCATTCGAGATCTGTGATCAACTCGGTGGTCCTCCGGTTTACCATGTATTGCCGGTTGGAAATGCCGGCAATATCACCGCCTACTGGAAAGGATATACGGAGTATAAGGAGGCGGGCAGGACAACTACAAGACCACGGATGCTCGGCTTTCAGGCGGCAGGAGCTGCCCCTATCGTAAAGGGAGAACCCGTTGGCTCACCCGAAACGATCGCCACGGCGATAAGAATCGGCAATCCGGCAAGCTGGAAGGGAGCGGAAGCGGCCCGCGATGAATCCGGAGGACTTATAGCAGATGTGACCGATGAAGAAATCCTTGCCGCGTACAAGTTCATTGCATCGAGAGAGGGGATCTTCTGTGAGCCGGCATCAGCGGCATCGCTGGCGGGTGTAATCAAACTGTCAAAAATTAATTATTTTCGTGAAGGGGACAGCGTGGTGTGCACTCTCACCGGCCACGGACTGAAGGATCCGGATACGGCTATCCAGATGTCAAAAAGCCCCATAAAGGTTGAGGCATCCATGGAAGCTGTTGAGGAGGTTCTTGCTGGCTGCTGTATCTAATTAATACCGATACTTGATGCACATATCTTCAAGTATTTTCTGAAGGACATCCGGGGGAACGGGCTTATCGGGAAGTGAGTCGGGAATCATTATCGCTTTAACCATCTTTCTGGGAAGATGTACTGCACAATGATCTATTATTCTTTTCGCAAGTCCTTCAGTTGCATTATCAATGAGCAAGGCCTCTGTAAACCAGTTTCCGCCGGCTGTTTCATCGCCGATGCACTTCTCTCCCCGGAGCATGGAAGGCCTCGCCCCTGCAGACAGGGCCAGAGACCGGACATCTAAATTAACAAGTTGAAGACCCCTGATCGCCGGATTGGACATTGGCCTGTGCCTTCCCCTTGTAATCGGCAAAAAACGGGTGACATTAACACCGGAACAGTAAACATAATTTTTACCTTCAAGCCGTTTGAAGGTAAAAAAAAGAAAATCGTTTTTGTATTCCCTTACAGTTTCCATTGCTTCTGCGCTACCTTTCCAGATTCACTCAACTCCTTGAATACTTAATTGCATAAAACAATGCTTCGCAGCTGCTTATGCAACCTTTGGGTATGACATATATTATGCCATAGCTCCGCTTAATTTTATTTTGCTGTAACGGAAACCTGTGATATAATTTTTTTAGGATCTTCCATGAGTTTCTTTATGTCCATAAACGACATTTTAACGGGGGAAATATCCGGCAGCAGTCTCTGGAAAAAGGAGGAGAGCATGAAAATTAAAAAAATGCAGACACTTAATAAGAGAAAGAGTATAGACACAGCTGATGATCCTTACAGGCAGAAGATGGGACAGTCAGAGGTTGCAGCATGCGTAAAATGTCATGCTGTTTATAAGAATAAGAGATGGTATCTTAGTGAAAATATATACAGGAGCATGGCCGGACAAAGCGACGTTGCCGGGATAATTTGCCCGGCGTGCCGGAAGATCAAAGACGGATTCCCTGGAGGGATAATAAAAATAAGCGGAGACTTTATTCAGGAACATTCCGATGAGATAATGAATCTGGTCAGGAATGAGGAGACACGGGCAAAAGGGTTTAACCCGTTGGAACGGATAATGAAGATCAATCGTACGAAAGATGGATATGAGATAACCACAACAAATGAGAAACTTGCACAGAGAATTGCAAAGCGGCTCGAAAGGGCTTACCAGGGCTGTGTAAATTATAAATGGTCTGACGGCACAAAGCTTCTGAGAGCTGAGTGGGTGCGGCACGAATAATGAAGGCTCTCTTGTTTGACGGGGAGCTTCGTTATGTGTCTGATTACCCCATGCCGGTGATGGCTGATGGTGAAGCGCTTGTCAGGGTTCAGATGGCCGGTGTCTGCAATACGGATCTTGAGATTATCCGGGGATACATGGGATTCAAAGGGGTTCCCGGGCATGAATTTGTAGGCATAGTTGAGAATTCACCGGAAGAACCTGCTCTTGAAGGGGCGCGTGTTGTTGGAGAAATTAATGCTCCTTGCGGAAAATGCTCTTTATGTAGCAGGGGGATGGGGAATCACTGCAGGCACAGAACCGTTATTGGAATCCTTGGTAAAGACGGCGCCTTTGCGGAATATTTGACTCTTCCTGCGCGGAACCTGCACAGGCTTCCTGATACGGTTTCGGACGAAGAGGCTGTCTTTGTAGAACCACTGGCTGCTGCTTTTGAGATTACCGAACAGTTGACAATTAGCAGCGAAGACAGAGTGTGCGTGCTGGGAGATGGAAAACTCGGGATGCTTGTCGCTCAGGTCCTGGCTTTAACAGGATGTGATCTTGTTGTAGTCGGGCGTCACAGAGAGAAGCTCTCGGTTCTTGAGGAAGCAGGCATAAGCACTAAAATTGTATCTTCATTCCGCGGGCAGGACTATGATGTTGTAGTTGATTGTACAGGTTCAAAGTCGGGTATAGAGGCAGCAATGAATATTGTCAGGCCGGGAGGCACAATTGTGATGAAGACGACCGTTTCGAAGAAAGGGACACTTGATCTGAACCGGCTGGTAGTAAATGAAGTCACTATTATAGGCTCCCGGTGCGGGCCATTCGAACCAGCGATCAGGGCGATCGAGTCAAGGCAGGTTGATCTCTTGCCGCTTATAACTGAAATCTACCCTATTGAAGATGGGGTTAGTGCCTTTCAGAGGGCAGCCGGGAAGGGATCGGTGAAGGTGCTTCTGAGAATGGACTGAATTCGTTGTTCTATCCCGTGGAAAAAATTTTCCGGTCGAGGATATTCATGAAGGCGTCGACCACCTGCGGATCAAACTGAGTTCCTTTATATTTCTCAAATTCCATCAGGGCAAACTCTATTCCCGGTGCCTTTCTGTAAGGTCTGTCAGATGTCATTGAGTCAAATGAATCAGCAACATGAAGTATTCTGGCACCCACTGGTATCTGATCGCCATGCAACCCGTTAGGATATCCCTTACCGTCCAGTTTTTCGTGATGATAATGAATGAGCGGCAGAATATCTTCAAGCTGCTTTATACCTTTCAGGATAAGTGCCCCCTGTGCGGGATGCTTCATTACGAGTTCATACTCCTCTCTCGTGAGCTTGCCGGGTTTGTCCAGCAGGTAGTCATAAGTCCCTATCTTCCCTATATCGTGAAGCAGACCGGCAAGTTTGATATCGCGGATGTTGTCATCATCCAGTCCCATTTCCTCTGCGATCGCTTCTGCATACCTCGATACACGTTCGGAATGACCTTTAGTCCATGGACTCTTGGCATCAAGGACGTTAATCAGTACTCTTATCAGCTTAAGAAAGAGTTCTTCCAGCTCCTGGTATGACTCGTTCACATCTTCCAGCATATTAAAAAAGGCGTCCCTGACCATCTGCACCTTTACTTCTCTCGCTTTCATATCAATTATCGCTTCAGCAAGAACGTCTATCAGTGTGTCATCGCTCTTTTCTGTGCCGTCCTTCTCACCCGAATTGATAACCGTGAATACGGCAGCAGTAATTCTGCCGTCCACATATAGAGGGGAACAGTGAGCGCGAATAAACTTTCCCCGTACAGGATCGAATATCTCACGCTCGCACTCTTTTCTATGAATAAGAGTATGTGCAAGGGGACAGTCTTCGACGGGTTCTTCAGACCGGTGAACAAGTTCGTAAAATCCTATTTCGCCTGCTGGCTCCACTATTCCGTAGAGAGTAGCAAACGCCTTATTGTATGCTGTTATTTTCAGATCCGGATCAACCAGCGCAACAGGAAGAGGGAGCGCTTCTATTACAGGCGACCACTGCCCGATGTCAATTATTTCTTTCCTGAAATTCATCAATCAGTTCCGGATCGGACTGCACCTGCCGATCTGGCCAAGTTTGTTGTGGAGTTTCTCCAGTTCTTTCTTCATCGCCTTCATCTTAAGTTCCCTGCCTACGGCCATATCGAAGAATCTTTCAAGTTCCTCCACTTTATGTTTTAGTTCCTTTTCGGAATTTTCGAGCTTTTCCTGTATTTCCTTGATATCCGTGATATCCGTTATGACCACAACATAACTGTGGGTTGCGTACCTGTCTTCCCGGATCGGATTTATGTTTATAAGCAGCCATTTACCGTCATCCGTTTCTACCTCGGTCTTAATCGGATCAGTAAAGCCAAGGCTCAGCTTGTCACGAATAGACGTGATTGCTTCGGAATCGGAAAAAAACTCATGCCACTTTCTCCCGATAGTTCCGTTTATGGAACTGCCGGAGTACTCTGCAAAGCTCCTGTTGCATCTGATGATCTTCATTTCACTGTCAACAATAACTATATATTCCATCGCGCTGTCGAATGTCTGCTCCCATTCGACCTTTGCCTTTGTTACCGCGTTCATGAGGTTCAGATATTCTTCTTCGATCTTCTTCCTCTCTGTAATATCCCTCACAATATGAATCAGGCCGATGAGTTCATCATAACGGTTTTTCCGTGGTATCGATCTTATCTCGATATGCTTGCCGAGGTTGGGTTCGAATATTTCAAATGTGGCCGGGCTTTCCGTTTTATAGCAGTTGCAACTCGGACATCCCTCCGGTGGAGCTTCTGTTCCGTGGTAGTACTTGAAACATTTATTGGGCATTCCCTGCAGAATATCCGGCAGGTGAAGATTTTCCCTGGCCGCTCTGTTGGCCATTATAATGTTGTAATTCTTGTCGTGAATTGTGATCATATCAGGAATTGTATCGAATGTGTCTTCCCAGTCCTGCCTCGACTGCATGACCATTTCCTTCATCTTCTGTCTTTCGGTAATGTCGCTAATCGTAAGAAGCACTTCGCTGCAAGATCCCTGGTCGCCAGCGTCAACCGTATTTTTCTTCAGTGGAGATACAGTAGCAGAAAATATCATCGTTGTCTCCGAACCTTCAGGAGTCAGGATAATCTCCTTCCGTGATATGACACCGCTACGCACTGTATCTTCTATCTCAGTACTCAGCCGCAGAATGAAATCATCTGTGCGGATGGAGGGATACTGCTCTTTTAGTTTCTCAAGCGAGATATTATGTGAAACCATTTCATGCCTGTCATTTACTACGATCAGGATAGAGGGTACTGACATCAGTATGCTCTCTGTAAATGACATTGCGGATTCGAGCTCTTCCATTACGTTTTCTATGTGAGAAGCCATCATGTTAAAACCCTCTGCAAGTCTGCCGAACTCGTCCGAGTTGTCAAGGTTTATGCGTGTGGACCAGTTGCCGGCCGCCATTGACTGCATACCCTCGTCGATTTTTTTCAATGGGCGCGTAATGGCTGCTGAAAGGAACAGACCAACAACAAAAACAATGACCGTACCTGCTAACGCGGTGCCAGTGCCGTAGATCGCGAGTTCTTTATCGATGTACTCTATCACAATATTGCTCCAGCCGGCAGCCTTCATGTGGGACGGAAGCAACGTATGAATTATCAAATTGGACACTATGCCGCCCACGAGCAGTACAAGCAGAAATGTTATAACAATACTGTTTCGAAGACTCGCTTTTTCGTATCCTTTTGTTTCTGTCATTAAAAAAGGCTCCTGATGTAGTATCCTGCCAGGAAAATGAATACGGCGGCAAAGTAAGCGCTAAATGCCATTACCAGCGCCCTCGCGCCCCTGTTACTGAGCAGTTTTTTTATGTCGGCGTTTAATCCGATGGCTGCCATGGCGATTGCCCAGGAAATGTTATGAACAGGCTTTACAACCGGGACGAAAGCTGTACTGAACAGATCCGGGTCGGAATTGAAGAGCATTGTGCCTGCAATGCCGGCAATGAGAAATGCCCACAGGTACCACGGTATAAAAAACTTTCTTCTTATCAGGCTCGCGAAGAGCGGAATCGCGATTATGAGCGCAAGATATCTGACCGCCTTGATCGATATTGCGAGCTTGATCATACCCGGCATCATCTCCTGTTTCGTAGGAAAGGCTATCAACGGCGCAACCCTGACGAGGCCCGTAAACTGTAGCGTCGAACCTGCAAGTTCACAGAGCGCTTCATGAGAGAGATTCAGGATCGCCGAGAGAAAGGGCATTATCATGGACACTCCCGTAAAGGAAACTACCGTGACGGCCAGAAGCGACACCGAGATATCATCAGCATCGGCATCAACTGCGGGGGAGGTAACTGCGATAGCCGACGCGCCGCATATTGCCGACCCTGCCGCTGTCAGGTACGTGATCTGGTTTTTCTGGTTCATTTTTTTTCCGAGAAACAGAATCACGCCGAAATAGACAGCAATTATCACGATTATGACCTGAATTATTCGCGGCTCCACCATCCCAAAACGCATGAAGTTCAGGTTATTAGCGCCATAGAAGATTATTCCAACGGGGATAAAAATAGCCGGAGCAACCCGGAAACCTGACTGCAGATAATCACGATCCCCCAGCAAAGATCTGAGAATAATTCCCAAAATGAGAGCGATTACAAGTGGATCCGCCAGTGAGGAGCCGGTCAGAAACCGGATCGTATATCCCGCAAGGCCCGTAATTACTGCAATGAAAATTCCGGATGATGAACCATTGAATGGCAGTTTCATGACATTTTCAGCATAATAATGCGGAACTCGTCCGCCTCTATCCGTAATCCGGCAGGATGGCCGGCCATATTTACATGATGTGTTAATATATATCGGTATCAATAGCGGAATACTTAAGTAAATCTCTTGGTTGCGTTGAACATGAATCGTAAATTCCTGACAATATTTGATAAACTATTTTAAAATTCAGTAGATTTTCCACATTTCTTATGCCAGTGACGAAGACAGCAGGGATACTGATAATCGGCAACGAGATACTTTCCGGGAAGGTGAGAGATGAAAACGCTTTTTTTCTGGCGAAGGAGCTTAGAGAGCTTGGCATTGATCTCCGGCAAATATCGGTAATTCCCGATGAAAAGAAAGTTATAGGTCCGGAGGTTTGCCGATTTTCAGCATTGTTCGACTACGTGTTCACTTCCGGGGGGGTGGGTCCGACGCATGACGACATTACAATGGCGGCCATAGCCGAAGGATTTGGTGTCGAGCTGCGATCTGACGACATCATAAAGCGCGTGCTCCTTGAGAGACTGAGGAAACCTGCCAACGAATCCGTTCTCAAAATGACTCTTGTCCCTGAAGGGGCAAAAGTTATCGAACATGAAAATATGCGTTTCCCTGTGGTCTCTTTCAGAAATGTGTTTATTTTTCCCGGCATACCGGATTATTTACGAAACAAGTTCAACGCAATAAGGGAGATGTTCCGTCTCCCGGCCTTTTATCTGAAGAGAATATTCCTGGAAGGATACGAGTCGGACTTCGCCATGATCCTGAATGACGTGGTGAAAGGGAATCCGGATGTCATGTTCGGCTCCTACCCCGTACCCGGCATTGAGGATTACAGCATAATTATCACGGTGGAGTCCAAATCCGAGATTCGTCTGAAAGAGGCCGTAAATGAACTTTTGAAAAATCTGCCCGGTGAGGCGGTCATACGGATCGAGTGATTGATATGAATGATACTAATAAGTACAGAAAAGACGATCAGCCCGATATAGAACGTGTTGCCCTCGAATGGCGGTCCCTCATCGATTCTATTACGGAACCGGTCTCCGTCCATGATGAAGAGTTCAGAATCATCAGGGCCAACAGGGCCTTTGCTGATCTGGTTGGATGCGACATCAGGGAACTGGCAGGAAAGCGATGTTATGAAGTGCTGCACAGGAAAACCTGTCCGCCTCACTACTGCCCTGCCACAAAGGGATGGTCGCGATCCCGTCCGGTCATCCGGGAAGTCTATGATGAGGAACTCGGCAGGCATTTCAATATATCGATATCGCCGCTGAGGTACGGGCAGCGAAGACGGAAATGTTTTGTCCATATAATCAGCGACATCACAAAACGGAAGAGGGCGGAAATAGCACTTAAGACGAGCGAAGCGAGGTTGCAGTCCATTATAGATAATACGTCTGCGGTCATCTATCTGAAAGATATGGACGGTAGATTCATGCTAATCAACAGACAATTCGAAAAGCTCTTTAATGTAAAAAAGAAGACGATCGTGGGGATGACGGATCATGATCTTTTTCCTGCAGACCAGGCTGACAGGTTTCGCAAGAATGATCTTGAGGTAGCAAGAGCGGGCAGGCCCATGGAATTCGACGAGACAGCTCCTCACCGTGATGGTCTTCATCATTACATTTCGGTCAAATTTCCGCTCTTTGATTCGGACGGCAGAGTGTCCGCTGTCTGTGGAATTTCCACTGACATTACGGCGAGAAAAGCTGCCGAAGCAGAACTGGAAAAAAGGGTAAAGGAAAGGACAGCTGAGCTTTCACGCACAGTAGCCATACTTTCCGAAGAAATTAGTGCCAGGAAGAAGACAGAAGCTGCCCTGAAAAAAAGTGAGCAGAAGTACAAGTCTATGTTTGAGGGCTCGCCGATCCCTCTCCTGGAACTGGATATATCGGCGGTAGCCGATCATATGGAAAAACTCAAACGGCGTCGTGTTAGGAACATCCTGAAATATATCAGGAGGCGTCCCGGATTCCTGCAAGAACTCCTTAATATGATGAAGCTGGTTGATGTAAATGATGCAATGGTTGAGCTGTACGGCGCCAGGGACCGGAATGCATGTCTGAGGAATTTCAGGGAGGTGTTTTGTGAGGAGTCAAGACAACTCCTTACGGAGCAGGCGGCTGCGCTGTTTGAGGGGCGCCGGGAAATGGAATTCGAGGGCATTACAAGGAAGTTCAACGGAGAGCTTAATCATGTAGCGATAAAATGGTCGGCGCCGCTCGATACCAGGAATCCATACTCCCGTATGATGATTTCCGTTATTGATATAACCGAAAGGAAAAGGCTTGAAGCAGCTCTGAAGGATAGTGTTGATATCTACAG